>CAINDP010000192.1 GCA_903847405.1 uncultured Myxococcales bacterium
CCCCGCCGCTCCCCTGGTCGCCCTCGACCTTCTGCTCGAGGCCGCAGACGTAGGTCTTGGCGGGGCAGTAGGCCCGGCCCCGCCACGAACCAAAGGCGCCGCCGCCCGGCGCCTCCACCCAGGACACGTTCGCGCAGCCGCCCCGGCAGCCCATGTTGCCGCTTTCGATGCGCCCGTCGACCACCAGGATGTCGCCCTGCACGCGGGTGCCTCCGGAGAAATCCCCTTCGAAGTTCAGCGTCAGGACCTCCCCGCCGTTCAGGACCAGCGCCCGGCCTCCATCGCCCCGAACGCTGTCGTCCAAGGGGTCGAATTCGAAGTCGTAGCCCATCACCCGGAGCTTGCCACCGGTGACCACGTCGGCCTTGTTGGTGCTGTTCAACAGCAGCGCCGGGCTGCCCTCGATCGCCTGGTTCGTGATGGTCGTGTTGAGACTGCCGCCCACCTTCAGCGCACCCGTGACACCCGCGGTGCCGCCCACCGTCAACGCGCCGGAAACGCCCGCGGTGCCGTCGACCGTCAGGTTCTTCCCGACCTTGAAGTCCGTCGCGGCCGTGCTCCACATGGCGTAGGGCACCGGCAGGAAGCGCTGCCGGTTGGACAGGGGCACCTCGCCGGTCCCGGTGGTCACCGACACGCCGAGGTACAGGTCGTCCGCGTTGTTGATCGCCTTGGCCAGGTTCGTGCCGCTGGTGGTCGACGTCGATCCCAGGAGGGCCTGGAAGCGCCCTGCGTAGATCTCGACCGGCAGCACCTCGGTCCAGGCGGCCGTCGAGGCGCCGGCCCCGTCGAAGATCCGGAACGTCATCTGGACCTGGCCGGTCACGCCCGCGCCGTCCTTTTCCAGCGTGCCCTGGTAAGGGATCACCCGCGGCACCCCGTCCGTGCCCGGGTTGCCGTCGGCCCACGCCGTCATCCCCGACGCAAAGACCATCGCCACGAAACCGCCAGCCAGCGCCGCCAGGAACGTCTTCTTCGAATCGCTCATCGTCCATCCTCCAGCGCCCCCCAGGGGGGCGTCCTTTCACAACCCGATCACTCGGCCACCAGCACGAATCCGCTGACACAACCCTCCGGGTCCTGGCACAGGGGCTGGCCGTCCGTCGGGGTCAGGGGCACGTTGCCCCGCATCACCCAGGTGCCTCCGTCCGCATCGGTGCCCGCCAGCGCCGGTCCGGCGTCGGGCAGGTTCGCCGCAAATCCGGCCACCCGGGGCCAGGCGCACATCCAGTATCCCAGCCGCAGCGCGGCGTCGTAGGACGGGTCCACGTGCAGCCCGTTCGTCGGGCAGCCAACCTCGCAGGTGGGTCCGCCGTAGTGGTTCCCGCAGCCGCACTGCAGGCGGCCGAAATCGTCGGCGTCGCCCTCGCCGGTGGCCGAATCGGGCTGCCGCACCCACCCCGGACACAGGTTGCGCCAGGTCGACACGACCGGGTCGTCCGAGCCGTTCAGGTTTCCGTGGATCGTGTCGGGGGTCCACTCGTCGATGCAACCACGGACATAGGGAAGGCCGCCCGCGAAGGAGGCCAGGACCCAGCCCACGTCCCCCGACGCCGGGGTCGCGACCACGTCGCAGATCAGGCGCGGGTCCGAGGGGTTAGCGGTGCCCGCAGCCGGGCGTGTGGAGGACACCGCGCACAGGTCGCCTGCGCAGTCGGCTGCGCAGGCAGGATCGCCATCGGGGCAGGCCACGTGGCACTGGTTCCAGCGCAACTGCCCCCCGTATACGTCCAGCGGGGCCGCCCGGGGCTCGGCGGTCGAGGTATCGGCGTTCAGGACGACGCACCGGAACTGGCTGTGGTGGGACATGCCGCGCCAGACCTGGCCGTGCAGGCACGGGAAGGGATCCCCCTCCTCGCACTCGTTCGCGGGAGGCGGCAGGTCGACCTCGCACAGGCCGTGGGCCGGCGCCTGGGCCCCGTCGGGAGTCACCGGGGTCGGAGGCGGCGGGATGGCGCAGCCGCCGAATGCGGCCGGGCACGACCACTGGGCGAACTCCATGCCGAAGTCGGGGGTCGCCGGGCCGTCCGTAGCGTCGTACGCCGTGTCGCGACTGCGGGTGCACTGCCGCCAGTACGAGCCGTCGGTGTCGGCGTAGTGCAGCGGAAAGCCCGCCAGGTCGCAGCGGGACCGCTCGGCGATGACATACCGGCCGTAGAGCTGTCCTGCCCCCGCCTCGTACCACCCCCGGTCCAGTTCCAGGTAGAAGCCGAACCGCGACAGGACCGCCTGGTCCGCGGTCATGCCCCCGGGGGGCATGCCGTGCCACTCGCTGAGGTCCGACACCCCGTTCTGGTTCGCGTCCCCGCCGGCCGTGCACAGGCGCGTCAGCCCGTTCAGCTCGGCCGCCCGGGGCTTCCGCCCGTTTCCGCCCGCCGCGTACGACGGCAGCAGGGGATCCAGGCCCAGCTCGGCCTGGTCGTCGTTGCGGACCGTTTCGTACAGCGGCAGCGGCGCGAAGGTGGCGCAGTAGCCCTGGTCCTGGCGCCGGACGGCCGGGATCCCCTGGCACAGGTACAGGTCCAGCCGCTGGGCGTACTCGTTCTGCAGCGTGAACCGGTCGATACGCCGCAACTGGCAGCGCGCGTTCTGGCGCAGCGTGTCGTCGGCCGATTCCAGGTAGGTCCGGGCCGGCGTCCGCACCCACCCGTCCCCGTCTGAATCGCAGGGCTTCGCCGCCCGCTCGCCGTCGTCCCAGTACCAGCCCAAAAGCGTTTCGCAGATGCAGGTGTCGTTCTGGAACAGGGTGAAGGGCCAGGTGCGGCCCGTCTCGCCGGGATCGCTGGCGTTGCAACTGGCATAGCAGTCGATGCACTTCTGCTGGTCAGCGCGCCAGGCCTTCCCGGCGGGGCACAGCGCCAGGGCACACTGGGCGTCCTGGCCCGCAGCGCCGTCCTGGCAGAACCGGTCCGGGGGGCAGGTCAGATCCCTGCACGACAGGGGCGGAACGCAGGCGTCGGGGTTGTCGGCGGACGTCGCCAGCCCGGCGTCGCAGGCGCCGCAGGACTGTAAGGGGACTTCGCCCACGCACTGGCGGCCAAGGTCGTGGCAGCCCAGCTCGTCGCAGGTCTGCATGGCAAGGCAGGCCCCCGTGCCGTCCTCGGCGAACCCGTCCAGGCAGGCGCCGCACTCGGCGACCCCTCCCCCACTGGGCGTCACGCAGCCGCGGTTCAGGGCGGCACACGTTTCGACGATGCTGCCGGGCAGGCCGGCGGAGCAGTGGGCCGGAGGCGTCAGGCACGCGGCGCCGTCGACCAGGTACCCCGGCAGGCAGTCCCCGCAGGCCGCGTCCGAGGTCGCCGTTTCGACCGCGCAGGCCCGGTGGGACCCTTCGCAGCCCAGGTCCAGGCAGGTTCTGGCCGCGCGGCAGTCGGCGTCCGCCGCCAGGAAGTACGGCAGGCAGGCATCGCAGTGGGCTCCACCGGCGTCATCGACACACTGCCGGTGCTTCGCGTCGCAGTCAGCGCGGATGCTGCCGGCCCGCCCGGCCTGGCAATTCGCCACCGGGGTGACCAGGCAGGTCCCCGACCCGGCGTCCCACGTCCAGCCGCCCTCGCAGGTAGCCAGGCACAGCGCGTCGTCACCGGCGTCCGCCTGGCAGGACTGGTGCGCGACGCACGCCACCTCGAAGCAGGTCTTCGCCTTGCGGCAGGTGTCCCCCGCCTCGTCACACACGAGGCCCCCGTCGCAGGCGCCGTCCTGGCAGGGGCAGCCTTCGACGTCGTTCGTGCACTGCGCGCACAGGGCACCGCCGGTGCAGTACAGCGTGTCGCCGCACCGCGGATCCGTGTCCCCGCAGGGGCACCCGTCGGTTCCCTTCGGGCACGGCGGCACCAGGCAGGTGCCGTCCTGGCACTCCAGGTCGCCGTCACAGGTGCGGTCCGCCCGGCAGGGACAGGTCTTGACCCCGTCGGTGCAGGCCGTGCAAAGCCCGTCGTCGCCGCACCGCTGCCCGGAATCGCACGTGCCGTTCTTCAGGCAGACGCACCCCGACTGGCCGCGCTGGCAGTCGGTGCACGTCCCAAGTACGCATTCGCCCGCCGTGCAGGTGGACTCGGGCAGGCACGCACACCCGACGCCCCCCGTCACGCAGGCATCCGTTCCACAGCCCGACCCGGTGCAGGCGTCCTGCCCCGACGGGCCGCCCCCCGAACAGGCCGCGAACAGCAGGCCCAGCAAGGCTAGGGCCGCAGGTCGCACGAAGCGTGAACGCATGGTGCCCTCCTCCTCAGTAGCCGACGAAGTCGGTGTAGTAGACATAGAGCCTCACGTCGGTCAGGGACTGCAGGTCCAGATCCTGGTTGACCTTTTCGTCCCGCTGGTTGATGACCAGTTCCCAGGCGGTGTTCAGGTAAGGCCGGTCACGGAAATCCTGGTTCTTGTACACGTCTTGTGCCAGGACGCGGTTGCCGTTGAAGAACGGGTTCACGACGGCCA
>CAINDP010000193.1 GCA_903847405.1 uncultured Myxococcales bacterium
CGACACGACGGCCCCCGGGAGGCCGAACACCTGGACCGACGCCGGGTCCGCGAAGGGCTTCCAGGAAAACGCTCCGTCAACGACGCAGGCAGGAGGGGTCGCCTGGCCGGGTGCGAGGGGCGTCACCGCGCCGGCCTGTGCCCGGGTGGCCTTCACGGCCGTCACGACGTCCGCCACGGCGTCGGGGCTGAACAGGAAACGGCTGGACGCGGACAGCAGGGACTCGTCCTCGACCTTTGACAGGGCGTCGCCCGCGTCGCGCCCCGACAGCCTGTCGGCCAGGGCCGTCAGCGCCCACAGGCCGGTGCGGCCCTCGTGCGCCGCCTTGACCAGCGGGAACGCCAGTTCGTCCACCAGGTCCGCATCCAGGCCCGAGTGCTCCAGGTCGGACGGCAGGGCCGCCATCATCCCCAGCAGGGGCAGCAGCGTCGCGATCGTCGAGGCGTCGAGCGGCGACGGGGATTCCAGGGCATTGACCAGGGCCACGGCGGCGTCGTCCAGGGCGATGAAGTGCGGCGGGTCGGCCTGGGCACTGCCGTTGAACAGGGCCTGCACGCGCCCCAGGACGTCGGCGTCCACCGTGGCATCGCGTCGGCGGCCGTATCCGAAGAACATCTCGTGCGCGACCCCGCGGGCGGCCCGCGCCGACAGATCGGCCCCCTCCGGGTTTTCCAGCCACTCCCCGAAGGTCGCCAGCGAGATGCGGGACACCGATCCCTGGATGGACAGGTTCTGGTTGATGCCGGCCAGGGCAGGCGGGTCCCGGACGAGGTCGGGATCGCGACCCGCCAGGGGCGCCAGGAAGATCCGCCCGAAGGCGCCGTCGCCGCCGTCGTTCGCGTAGACGTTGTCCCAGAGGAGTGGCGCGCGGCCGATCGTCGCGGTGACCGCCGCCAGGTCCGAGGCGCGCAGCGTCTTGTTGCCGGTGTCCGGTCCGGTCCACAGGACAGCCACGGCCGGGTCCAGTCCCCTCAGGGTATCCAGGTAAGCCTGCCCGCCGGGCCAGTCCTTCGCGCGGCTGTCGCTGTAGACGGTGGGCGTGAACCAGATCGCGACGTCGTTGGCGGCGAAGTCGTTCACCAGCCGGTTCACGATCTCGACGTGCAGCGCGCCCAGGTCCGCGTCCACCGTCACGCCCTGCGCGAACTCGATGTCGTCGGCGAGGATGGCGATCCCGTCCGCGTGGGCCGACAGGAACCGCTGGCACTTGTCCTTCAGGATCGCGTAGTCGGTTTCGTCGTGTACATAGTCGATGAAGGGGCTGATGCCGAACAGGAATCGCACGCCCAGGCCGGCGGCGTCCGCGGCCAGGGCCTGGAACCGGTCCATGTCGCCATCGGGGTAGGGCGTGCGCCATTCGGACCGGTGCAGCGGATCGTTCTTGGGTGCGTAGAGGTAGGTGTCCATGCCGTTTCGGGACAACTCGATGGTCATGTTCCTGCGCTCGCGCCAGGACCACGGCACGCCGTAGAAGCCCTCGATGACGCCCGAGTCGTGGAAGTGGCCCGCCGGGGGCAGGATGTCGGCCGGGGAGGCCTCGGGCCACTGCAGCCGCGAATCCCCGGACATCAGTTCCACGTCGGTCAGCGCCAGGGCGTCGGCGGCGGCCAGGTTCACGCGCACGCAGCCGGCGGGGGCGTCGTCCAGATCCAGCGTCGTCGAAGGGTTCGCCCAGGGCAGCGTTCGTGTCGGGGCGGTGCCGCAGGCCGGCAGCAGGTCCACGGTGACGCCGGACGGCGCGGTCCCGTCGAAGGTCAGGCGCAGGCTGTGCAGCGACACCGGGGCAGCGTTCCAGGGCTGGAGGTCGATTTCGAACCAGGAAGGTTCGCCGATCGGGACCTTCCAGCCGGTAGCACCCTGGGAGTCCCGAATCGTTGCGATGGCATCCTCGGCCTCGAAGGGCCAGAAGCCCCGGGGCTGCGTTCCGCTGGCACGGAGGCGCACGTAGGGGATCACGTTGCGCGGGGTGGTCGGGGCCGGCGGTGCGTCGGCCACGCACCGGGTGTCCAGGCCGGTTTCCTCGGTGTCGTCAGCGGCGTCGAATGCGTCCATGGCGCCGGGGTCGGCCGCGCGTTCCGGCGAGCCGCAGGCGGCGAGGAGCCCGGCCAGGATCGACAGGAAACCGACGACCGGGTGGGCGCGCATGGCTTCTCCGCTGCAGTTCCCGGCCGGAGTGTACCGGAACCGGCGTGAAAATGGCAGGGACAGACATTATCCGCAGGGCGCCCACCGGGGATCCGAATAGCGTGTGCGGAGGTCTTCCGGGAGGCCGGGCGCGTCGACCGCAACGGGGGCCAGGCCCAGGGCCGAAGCGATGGCGTCCGTCACCGCGTCGGCCATCACGGCCCGCGGGGGGGGTGGGGTGGCCACCGCTCCCAGGGCGTCGAGGATCCGCGAAGGGTCCGTTCCGTACACCGCCGCCTGGAGGGTTGCGTCCACGCCCCGCAGGATCATGCCGTGGATCAGCACGCCGTCCCGACGCCTCGCCTGGGCGCACCCGACCGATTTTCGTCCCGCCGTCCACAGCGTTTCGCCCCGGTCGTCCTCGAAGCAGATCGGCGATCGCGCTCCCCGGGGGCCCGGAGGAGGTGGTGGCCGCTGGAGGGAGATCCCCAGCCCGGACAGGGCCTGGTCGATGGCCGTCAGGAAGCGCAGGTACAGTCCCGGAATGGACGGCGCCCAGGGGTGCTCCGGCGGAAGGATCAGCGATGCCGCCAGATCCTCCCCGTGCAGGACGCCCGTGCCCCCCGTGATGCGTCGAAGCACCGGCACGCCCAGCGCCCCGCACGCCGCCCGATCGACCGTGGCCGGGTCCTGGCCGTACCCCAGGACCAGCACGGGCCGGTTCCAGCCGTACAGCAGCAGCGCGGGCCCGTCGATGGCGGCCCGGCGGACCAGGGCCTCCTCCTGCGCGAGGTCCGCGGCGGGATCGCCGTCGAACGCGCGCAGGACGCGAAGGATGGATGCGTCGTTCCCCATGACCGCCAGCCTACCCGAGAACCCCGCACCGTTCCAGCGCGCCGCGTGACAGACGCTGCGCGTGACAGACGCTCCGCGTGACAGACGCTCCGCGCCACAGGCGCTCCGCGTTGACGCTCCCGATCCCCGTCGTTATCCTTCGCCCATGATGACGAATCCCACGGGTGCGGTCCTGGATGCCGAAGCCGAACGTCTGCACGAACGCTTGGCGCACGTCGGCTGGTCCCTGCGGGAGTGCGCCCTGATCGCGCCGCTGACCCTGCGCATCCGGGCGCTGGCCGTCGCGAAGAACGCCGTGATCCTGGGCCACTCCTACATGACGCCGGACGTCCTGTTCGGCGTGTCCGATCACCGGGGCGACTCGCTGGGCCTGTCGAAGATCGCCCGGGACACCGCCGCCGACGTGATCGTGTTCTGCGGGGTCCGGTTCATGGGCGAAACCGCGAAGATCCTGTCGCCGCAGAAGACGGTGCTGCTGCCCGATCCCGACGCCGGCTGCAGCCTGTCGGAGGCCATCACCGGCGCCGACGTGCGCCGCTTGCGGGAACAGCATCCCGACGCCGCCTTCGTCTGCTACGTGAACACGTCGGCCGACGTGAAGGCCGAGTGCGACGTCGTGTGCACCAGCGCGAACGCCCTGGCCATCGTGGAAGCGGTGCCGCAGTCCGTGGTCGTCTTCCTGCCCGACCGGTACATGGCCGCCAACCTCCGGCGGCTGACGACGAAGGAAATCATCGGGTACGACGGCCGCTGCATCGTCCACGAAACCTTCAACAAGGCCACGCTGACGGCCTGGCGCCGGGCCCATCCCAGGGCGCGCATCCTGGTCCACACCGAATCGCCCGAGGAGGTCGTGGACCTGGCGGACCTGGCGGGCGGCACGGGCGACATGGTGGACTACGTCCGGCGGTCCGATGCCCGGGAGTTCATGCTGGTGACGGAGTGCGGCCTGACGGAACGCCTGAAGGTCGAGTTCCCCGATCGCACGTTTATCGGGACCTGCACGCTGTGCCCCCACATGAAGCGCGTCGAACTGCGCAAGGTGCTGCAGGTGCTGGAGGCCCCGCGTCCCGACCAGGTCGTGGAACTGCCCGAGGACGTGCGGGTCCGGGCGCTGCGGTCCATCGAACGCATGTTCGAACTGACCGCTGCTGCGGCCGACGGGACCCGGCCCCATTCCAATGCGGGCGAATCGACTGCACGGTGCCAATAGGGTGGGTGCTTCCGGGGTTCCGGTCAGGCCTTGAGGATTGGCGGGAACTTCTGGTGCAACTGGTCCTCGAGCTTGCTGCGGATCGCCTTCTCCAGGAACCAGTTCAGATCCACCGAAACGACGATGTCCCGCGCGCCCACCTTGACGTTCGCGTCGACGCCGGTCCGGTGCAGGCGGAACGTCCCGTCGGCCGGGGCGTCAAGATTCAGTTGATAGGCCTTGATGAGGTCGTCCAGAACCGGCCGGATGCGGGTCGCGGCCTCCGTTTCGCCCAGTTCGTGCGGGAAACGGTATTCTTTCGTCGCCATGGCGTACCTCCGTCGGGGCCGTGGAAGGATCGCCCGAAGCCCGCGTCCTGTCAAGCGATCCCCCCCGCGGCAGGCCGCGTTCCCGCCAGCCGGAACGGGCTCCGGAATGTTTGGCGCAGTGCAGCATGGAGCGGTGTCAAAGGGGGGTGGTTCGGGTATAATCCCCCGCGCGCAGGAGTTTGGAGCGTCCCCTCCGGCGCAAGGAGCGAACCGATGGCGAACGAAGCGAATGCGAGTCCCGTTCCCGAGCACATCCTGGCGCGATTCCAGCCGGCACCGCGGGGCCCCTGGGCGACCCTGCCCGACGCCGAATGGAACGACTGGCGGTGGCACCTGCGCCACAGCCTGACCACGGTGGAGGATCTGCGGCAGGTCATCGACGTCAGCGACGACGAAGCCGCCGGCGCCGAGGCTGGTCGCGACGCCTTCAAGATCGGCATCACCCCCTACTATGCCGCCCTGATGGACCGCACGGACCCGGGCTGCCCGGTCCGGCTGCAGGCCACGCCGCGCATCGCGGAAATGCATGCGGATTCGGGCGACCTGGAGGATCCGCTGGCCGAGGAACGGGACATGCCGGTGCCCGGCGTGACCCATCGGTACCCGGATCGTGTGCTGTTCTACGTGACCCACGATTGCGCCATGTTCTGCCGCCACTGCACGCGGAAGCGCAAGGTGGCGAACCCGGGCACGGCGGCGACCGAGGACCAGATCCAGGTGGGGATCGACTACATCCGGCGCACTCCGGCCATCCGGGACGTGATCGTGTCCGGCGGCGACCCGCTGACCTGGGACGACGACCGGTTGGCGCGCCTGCTGGAGCAGTTGCGGGCCATCCCTCATGTCGAAATCATCCGCATCGGGACCCGGACGCCGGTGACGCTGCCCCAGCGCATCACGCCCGACCTGGTCGCGATGCTGCGGCGCTTCAACCCGCTGTTCGTGAACACGCATTTCAACCATGCCAAGGAAACCACGCGGGAGGCCTTCGAGGCCTGCAGGCTGCTGGCCGACGCCGGCATCCCGATCGGCAACCAGACCGTCCTGCTGCGCGGTGTGAACGACGACGCTGCGACGCTGATGGACCTGAACCGGCGCCTGCTGCAGATGCGGGTCAAGCCGTACTACCTGTTCCAGTGCGACCCGACGCGCGGGAACAGCCACCTGCGGACGACCATCGCGAAGGGCCTGGAAATCATGGACCATCTGCGGGGCTGGACCAGCGGCATGGCCGTGCCGTACTACGTCATCGACGCGCCCGGCGGCGGCGGCAAGGTGCCCCTGCTGCCGTCCTACGTGCTGTCGCACGACGACAAGAAAATCGTCGTTCGAAACTACAAGGGTTCCGAGCACACCTACTGGGAACCCGAGACCTGACGTCGAAGGGGGAGGAAGTCCATGTCGTACCGCAAGGTGTTCCCGCTGGCAATCGCGCTGGCCGTCGTCGTCGCCGTCGTCGTCGCGCCGGCCTGTCGCAAGCCCGCGAAGGTGATCCTGACGAAGGACCAGCAGGTCCGCATCGGCGAAAACGTCCTGAAGGACGCGCCGACGCCGAAGTACAAGTCGGCCGCGAACTTCGGGGACAACATCCGGCTGGTGGGCATCGACGTGGCCCCGGATCAGGTCCGCGCCGGCCAGGAAATGACGATCACGTACTACTGGGAATGCCTGCGCCCGACCACCGGCGACTGGAAGGTCTTCGGCCACCTCGAACTGCCCGGCGGCAAGCGGATGATCCTGGACCATGTCCCCGTGGCCGAACTGTATCCCGTGAACCAGTGGAAGCAGGGCGAAATCATCCGGGACATCCAGAAGATCACCGTGGACCCCGAGTCCAAGGCGGGCCAGGCCCTGCTGTGGGCCGGGCTGTTCAGCGAGGAAATCTATCGCGAGCGCGGGTCCGGCGACCGCATGCCCCTGGTGAACAAGGAGCAGGTCCCCAACGACGGCGAGAACCGCGTGCGGGTGGCTTCCTTCGCGGTCCTGGGCAAGGACGGTCCCGCCCGGGGGCCGTCCGTGATCAAGGCCCTGCGGACCCATGCCGCGCCGGTCATCGATGGTCGTGCGGACGAGCCGGACTGGGGCTTCGCGACCTTCGCGGTCCTGAACGACGCCGCGGGCCGCCCCGTGGACGCCAAGGCGCAAACGAAGGTCCGGACCCTCTGGGACGACACGAACCTGTACATCGCCTTCGAAAGCCTGGACGACAGCGTCGAAAGCCTGTTTTCCAAGCGCGACGACGAACTGTGGACCCGCGACGCGGTCGAGGTCTACCTGGACGCCGGCGCCGACGGGAAGGACTACCTGGAACTGCAGGTGTCCCCGGCCAACGTGATCTTCGACGCGAAGTTCGACACCCGCCGTCAGCCCGAGTGGCAGAAGGCGAAGGAGTTCACGCTGGAGGGCCTGCGGACGGCCGTGTCCGTCAACGGGACGCTGAACCAGCAGGGCGACCAGGACACGGGATACGACGTCGAAATCGCGATCCCCTGGGCGTCGATCCCGGGTTGGACGAAGGCGGCGCCCGGTGTCGGCGACGAGATCCGCGTGAACTTCTTCCGGATCGAGGCGCGTGACGCCAAGGTGACCGGCGCCCAGGCGTTCGCGCCCGCGGGCGGGGATTTCCACGATCTGGACAAGGCCGGCACGCTGCGGCTGCTGCCGACGTCCGAGGAGGTCGTGCGGCTGGCCACCCCGCCGGTGGCGCCGGCGGTTGCGGCCCCTGCGCCCGCGGCCTCGGCCGAAGCGGGCGTCGTGAAGCCCGTCCAGATGCCGGCCGGCGCCGGGATGCGCAAGGCCATGTCCCAGCCCCGTGGCATGGCTCCCGCGAACCTGAAGGGCGCGCCGGCCTCCGGCCTGTCCCGTCCCGGGTCCAGGTAGGACGTCCGGGTGTCTTCCCTGGATGCGCCCCGGGACCACCGCCCCCTTTCCCCATCGAGGACGACATGAGTGACGACCGTCGCGGCGAGATCGGCGAGGCCTTCGTGGAATTCGTGGAGGTGATGCGTCGCCTGCGCGCCCCCGACGGCTGCCCGTGGGACCGTGCCCAGACCCTGGAAACCCTGAAGACCTACGTCATCGAGGAAGCCTACGAGGTCCTGGATGCCATCGACTCGGGACGCCCGGAACTGCTGAAGGAGGAACTGGGCGACCTGCTGCTGCAGGTGCTGTTCCAGGCGCAGATCCTGGCGGAGCAGGGCGACTTCGACATCGCCGACGTCTGTCGCGGGACCGTCCGCAAGCTGGTGTCCCGTCATCCCCACGTGTTCGGGACCGAGGCAAAGGCGAAGGACGCCGACGAGGTGCTGAACCGCTGGGAGGGCTACAAGCGCAAGGAGGGCCGCGGCGTCCTGGCCGGCGTGCCGAACACCCTGCCGGCCCTGCTGATGGCGCTGCGGGTCAGCGAAAAGGTTCGCAGCGTGGGCTTCGACTGGCCGACCATCCAGGGCGCGATCGACAAACTGGACGAGGAGGTGGCCGAACTGAAGGCCGCCATCGCCGGGGGCGACAAGGAGGAAATCCGGTCGGAACTGGGCGACGTCCTGTTCACGGTGGCCAACCTGGCCCGCATCCAGTCCATCGACCCGGAAGAGGCCCTGCGCGGCATGCTGGCACGGTTCAAGGCGCGCTTCGAGCACATCGAACGGCGCCTGGCCGAACAGGGCTTGCAGGTCGCGGGAACCCCGCTGTCCACCCTCGACGCGTTGTGGGAGGAAGCGAAGCGGGGCGGGATGCCGGAACTGTGATCCCGCTTCTGGGACGCGAACTGGCCTCCCCGGTCCTTGCGGCGGATAATCGTCGCGGTTCCCGCGAGGCGCCCTGGTGTCCGACATCCCCGTCGCCCCCGCCACGAAGGTCCCCTCGGCCGCGGACGGTTCGGCCCGCCGGTCCTTCCTCCAGTCCACGATGGTCACCAGTGTCCTGACGGTGCTGTCGCGTATCGTGGGCCTGCTGCGCGAGCAGGTGCGCGGCTACTACCTGGGCACCGGCATGGAGTCGGACGCCTTCGGTATCGCGGCCACCATTCCCAACATGCTGCGGCGCCTGTTCGCCGAGGGCGCGATGACCGCGGCCTTCGTGCCGGTCTTTTCGGGCCTGCGGGCCGACGAGGATCGGGAGCGCATGGGGCGCTTCTTCGCGGGCTTCATGACGCTGTTCACGCTGCTGATGCTGGCCGTGACGATCGGCGGCATCCTGATGGCGCGGCCCCTGGTCGAGGTGCTGTTCGCCGGGCAGTTCGGGGACGTCCCGGGCAAGACGGAACTGACCGTGGGCCTGACGCAGGTGATGTTCCCGTTCCTGTTCCTGGTGTCCATCGCCGCCATCGTCCAGGCGACGCTGAACTCGTTCCACGTCTTCGGCCCGTCGGCCTTCACGCCCGTCCTGCTCAGCGGCACGAACATCCTGGTCGTCGTGCTGTTCCACGACAAGTTCCCGAATGCGGCCTGGGCCCTCGCAGTGGGCTTCCTGGCGGGCGGCGTCCTGCAGACGGCGTTCCAGATCCCGTACCTGCGGCACCGGGGGCTGAAGTTCCGGCCGACGTTCGCGGGCCTGAAGGACCCGGCCGTCTGGCAGGTGGCGCGCATCTTCGTGCCGGGGATCTTTTCGGCCGGCATCTACCAGATCAACGTGGTGATCGCGCAGGTCATCGCGGCGGGCCTGGGCGAGGGTGCCGTGGCGTCCCTGCAATACTCGCTGCGCCTGCAGGAACTGGTGCTGGGGGTGTTCGCGGTGTCGGTGGCGACCGTGATGCTGCCGACCCTGTCCGAGCAGGTGCACAAGGCGAACTGGCCTGCGGTCAAGGAAACCCTCCGCTTTTCCATCGGGCTGCTGGCCTTCATCACGATCCCCGCCACGGTGGGGTTGATGCTGCTGGCGACGCCGATCGTGCGCGTCCTGTACCAGTACGGCCGCTTCGACGAAACCTCCACGGACCTGACGGTGTGGGCGCTGTACTTCCACACGGCTGGCATCTTCTTCATCGCGATGCAGCGCAACGTGGTGCAGGTGTTCTACGCGATGAAGGACCTGAAGACGCCGACCGTGATTGCCGCGATCGTGATGGTGGTGAACGTGGTGCTGTGCTACGTCCTGTCCGGGCCGGGGGACATGGCGCAGGGCGGCATCGCGGCGGCCGGGTCGATTGCGGCGGTCGTGAACGTGGCCCTGCTGTATGTCATTCTGCGTCGGCGGATCGGCCTGCTGGGAACCCGGGCGCTGGCCCGGTCGCTGTCGCGCACGGCCGGGGCCACCGCCGTGATGGGCGGGGTGGTTATCGTGCCGCTGGCCCTGGGGGCGTTCGACGGCGTTCGAGGGGCTGCGCTGGCGTTGCGGTTGATCCCGACCATCGCGGCGGCCATCGTCGCGTTCTTTGTCGCTGCGCGCATGCTGCGGTGCGAGGAGATGACGGAGTTCGTCGCAATGGCGCGGCGGCGGTTCAAGCGGTCGAAGCCGCAGGGGTAGCTGCAACTGCATCGACAGTCTCGATAGTCTCGAAGCCTTGATGGCCGCAGGAGCCGCCGTTGGTGGCGTGACTTCTTGGGAGGCCGGGTTCCGGGGGTGCCCCTCCGGGGACGGCGTGCCCGGGGGCGTTGCCCCCGTTCCCGCCTCTGTCCTCGCCGGCGGCATTTCATTCTTTCCCCCTCAAGGTGCCGCCGGCTGCGGAGCCCCTCCGCGGCACTCCCGGACCCCGGCCCGCGGTCGTTGGCTGGGGCGGGGCGGGGGACCGGGTCTTCGTGGTTGACCCGACAGCCTGCAGACTGCCGTTGCTGACTGTGCGGAGCGGGGGACGACCGCTTTTCAGGGGGAGGTCCCTGGGCCTTTCGCGGGCGGTTGGGGTTGTGAGGAGGGAGGGGAAGGACCGGCGTCGAAGTTTAGACTACGGGTGTAGTTCCACAGCGAGAATGGGAAAGTTCCACAGGCAATATGGGAAAAGCGAGTAGTTGACCAACTTGGTTTCAAGAGCCTGCTGGGGTCTCTACACCCCGGCCCAGAAAGACTCACCCGCCGCCGTACTGCTGGGCGTCGAATTGGGCCGCGAGACGGAACCCGACAGCCGGGTTGGGAAGGGCGCCGACGCCAAGAATCGCCAGGCTTGAAAGGTCTTCACCGGCGCCGTAAAGGTAGCTTTCACCTCGAACGAAGACGCCTCCATGGAGGTCAATCAGCATGTGCCGCTTCGGCGTCTCGCTCGTCGTGGGAAGAGCGTCCGACGGCAGGAACATCTCCTCGATGTCCAGGTGACTACGGGGCGCGCCAACCGCAAATCCGGAGACCACCCCCTGGGACAGCCGCGTCATCTTGCTGGGCGGGGGGTATTTCACGATGACCGCACCCTGGGCGTGAGCGGCCACAACGGTGCCATTGTGCCCCCGCGTGACGCGGAGCGCCGCGCCGCTCTCGACGACGGCTTCCACAAGCAGGTCTTCGTCCTCGCAGCACAAGACATCACCGGCGGCCGGAACAGAATCGCGAGTTCCGCAGGTCAGAATCCCGAAATCCCACAAAAAGGTCGCGGAACCCGCATCGGCATTGTTCAGCCTGGTGTCAACAACGAACGCGCCGTATGACTGAGGCACGAAGCTGTGGTACTTCACGCAGTACACATCCTGCCCTGCAGGCCAGGTTTCCGCAGTCGAACCCCAGGCGCCGCGCTCACAGGAGGTCAACGTGTTCTGCTCGGGATGTCCGTCCACGGCCACCCGAGTCTGGTACACGATCCGCTCCTGACGCCAATGGTCGAAGTCGAACCGACGCAGCAGCAGGTGCCCGCCAGCAGCGGGCCAATTCCGGAACCCCTCGTTCGGGGGGAACAGCCCGGCGTCGTCCTGCACGACGAAGTCCAGATCGCCCGCCGAGATCTCGGCCGTCAACTTGCCCAAGTACCGGACCTCAATGCACCCCGCCAGCAGCGAGTTTCCGGCCAACATGTGGCCGACGTTGCCCAGCAGATCCGCGACGCCCGATTCCAGCCCGTTGTGCGACCAACTGATGGGCCCACTCCCGCAGCGGGTGGGCTGGTCGGGACGCCCGGGCTCCCCATAGGACTCCCAGACGTCGGCATCCCGCGGATCCCGACCGCATGCCAGGTTCCCCCGCAGGTCGTGCCCAAGAACCGTGACCAGCCAGACCAGATGTCCCCACTCGCGGGGCGTGAGGATGTGGAAGCCTGTCATCCCGCTGCCGTCCACCAGGGCCTGCATCGCTTCCGCGGTCAGATCGGTTGCCGGGATCATCCCGGGCGCAACCTGCATGACATCGTCGCCGCCAACCACCGCGATGGACGTGTGATACTTCCCAACCCAGAACCCACCGCACATGAGGTCACGCGAGGGTCCGCCGTCCCCCAGGAAATTCGCAAGCACGCGGAATCGAGGAATCCAAACCAGATACGACGGCTGACCCGCTCCCGTGATAACCATGGTTCGCGTCTGGGAGTTGAGGCGCTGGCGCAGCCACATGGTACGGCAGGCCAGTTCGCTGTGAGGGGTGTTGTCCAGGCCCAGCACGCCGTCGCGCTCGCCCATGACCGGATCGGTATGCAGAAACTTCGTGACGCTCTCGTTCCACTTCGCGCGTTCGGTCAGCGTCCCAGGCATCGCGCGTCTCCTACTGCAGAGTAATGGTCCACTCGCCGCGAATCGAGAAGTCAGAGGTCTTGGCGATGTTCTTTTCGCCCTTGCGAGCGCACAGCGTCACAGCCTCGTCGGCCACGCGCAGCAGTCCGAACTCACGAATGACCATGCCGTTGCATTCGCCCAGTCCGATCTCGAAGTTGAACTTCGTGGCGTTGCCGATGGGATGCTCGACGCTCGTGAAACCCTTCGCGAACTGGTCCGTCAGCGGCGCCACGTCGCCGGCTGCACTGGCAGCCCCATTGGTCCCGACGGCCACGTCCGTGACCAGGTCAGCGAGCCCGCCGCTCAGCATCGCCAGGCCCGAATCGACGACGAGGTTTCTGTCCAGGATGTGATGCAACAGCGCGCCTTCCACGTCCTCAATCCACAGTTCCAGGACGCCCGTTGCGTTCACCCCATCCCGAGTACCCATACCGTTGCTGCTCATGCGGGTACCATCTCCAGCGTGAGGACGTCGGCCTCGCCGTCGTACAGAATCGTACCGTCCCGCGGATACTTGCCGTCGTGAAGCACCCGGGCCAGCGAGACGCTGTCATCGAACTGCTGAAGCGTGCTGACCCCCAGCGCCAGGTCATCGGAGGTGTGTACGACGTCAGACCAGTCCCCCGGAGCTGTGCTGCTGTCGACGATGATTCCGCCCAGGCGGGTGTGGGGGTTCTTCCACCGCTTCACGGAGCGCACCAGGTGGCCCATGTGCTCGGCTGTTACCGCGTTGAGCCACGGCACCTTCACCCAGAACACCGCCCACTGCACCGCACCGTAGCGGGCGCTGCCATCGCGGGTCAGGCGGCCGTCGTGCAGATACTGCGCGCGCGGTTCCAGCACGGTCGCACCAGGATGACCCAGCAGTTCCACGGCCATCACGATCCCGGGCACGGTGCCGCCGGCGAGATAGGTCTGGAACGCCGCCATCAGCCGCGCGCGATGCTGCTCAGGAGGCTCGCCGGGCAGTGCCTCGATATCCCGTTCCCAGCCGTGCAGCGGCAGCGCGCCGTCGGGGCACGTCTGCACGAACCAGCACCGCCTGACCTGGTAGGCCGAATTCCGGGCGGCGTCCAGCAGCTCCCCGAAGACCTGCACCAGGCGCTTAACGTCCGTGACAACAGGATCCGGCGCCTTCAGCCAACCCGGCAGCACGTACATCAGAAAGCGGACGGCGCTCTTCACGACTGCCTCTCCACAATGACCTCGACGGCCGCCTCCAGCACCGCCATGGCGCCTGCAGGGACGATGACATTGGCGACGGGCAACTCGACCACGACATCCTGAACGGTCGGCACGCCCGGCAACGCCAGCGCGCCCAACTGGGCCCGGATGACCGACTGCCCCATGCCCAGGCGCGGCACGTCTGCCAGCAGCCCGTCAGACAGCCGGGAATTCGTCCTCGCAATCAGGGCGGCGCGGACCAGGTCCTCGTCGCCAACATCCGCAGGCAGCCACACACGGTAGCGCACGGTCACGGGTTGCTCGGCGGGCCCGCGCACCAGGACGTCCAGGTTGTTCATACGGCGGGCATCCAGATACGCCTGCACCGCAGCCACCAGCGCCAGCGACGGCTGCCCCGCGGCGCCCCGGATCACGACGTCACAGGTGCCTTCGCCCCGCGGGAAATCGTCGAGCACCTGGACGTCCACAACGCCGGTCACCTGTAGCGCCCATGCCCGATACGTGTTGGCGGTCGTGCCGCGGGACAGCAGATACCACTGCAGTTGCGCCCGCTCCTTCAGGGCGGCGATCGTCTCCTGGTCTTCGCCCTCGACCGTGATCCAGCCGGCCTCGTTGGTGATGGTGGCCACGCCGTCGATGACGGTCACCATCTCAGTCACCAGCCCCGGCGAGACGTTGCCGAGCCGCCCCGCCTGGGTGCACTCCACCGGGACGTCACCGGCGGTCTGCCCATCGAGCAGCGTCGTCCGGGCCCGGCATCGGAACTGCACGTATTGCCCCTGCACCGACAGCCTGGTGCGGAAGATGGAACCCTCATCGATGACCATCTCGCCGTCGGCCTGGTCGCGACCCACCCTCAAGTTGCCCTGCGTCGCCCGGGCAGGCCGCCGCGCGGCGTCCAGGTCCTCGGCCTTCAACTCGGCCCATGAGCCCAGCGCATACCGCAGGAAGCCGTTCGGAACGATGTCTTCCAGCACCCCGTAGAACCCGGCCAGCACCCACAGCACCGAACTGACCAGCGTTTCGTATACGCCGCCCTCGTTGAGGTTCGTGACGGACGCGCCAAGCGCCACCAGGCGAGCGGTGGCTTGGTCCCACAACTCGTCGAACGACTTGCTGCCGATGAGGGTCTTCCAATCAGGCGTTGCCACGCGGCACCTCCACGGCCCCGGTACGGGGGTCGAACAACAGCACCAGGTTCAACGGATGGGTCGATGCGATCGGCAAGACCTGCAGGCGAATCTGCACGCTGTCCATGTCGTGGGCCAGCACCGTCGCCTGGGCGCTGCCGGGTTCCACCCGTGGATCACGCTCTGCTTCCACCTGGATTTCCTGCACCAGGTCGGCCAGGTCCACGTCGGTCATGTCGGCCTGGATGAATCGCTGCAGGCTGAGCCCGAAGGCAGGACGCCACGGCAGGCTGCCCCGGGGCGTAGCCAGCCGATGCGCCAGATCCTGCTGCAGGCATTTGCGTCCGGAGACCGTCTCGATGTCCCCCGTGGGCAACGTCGAGAAGTCGCGGTCGACCAGCAGGATGTCCTTGCCCAGCAACTCGTCCATTACACCGCCTTCGTCCTGGTCGTCGCCATTGCGGGCGGCGACGGGGGATTGCCGGCAGACCACACCAGCGCCTGGGCCTGGAGCCCCGTCAGTGCGGCCACCAACTGCTTCAAGTAGTCCGCCAGCGCCGGCCCCCGCACCAGGACATCACCGCCATCGGCGCCCAGTTCCACGTCGGCGCATTCCACCAGTACCTTCGTGTCGCCCTTCAGGTGGACGATGACGCCGGAGATCTCCGCGTTGCGGTCGACCGTGATGGCGATGCGACTGTCCCCCTTCCGCACGATCCACGCCCCGACCGGATGCGCCGGCGCGCCGTACCCGCGCCCCGTGATGCTCTCGACATAGGGCCGGTTCACGTCGCCGTATTCGAACCCGATCCGAACGACCGCGTCGACAGCGGGAACGCAGTACACGCCCTGGTCCGGACCCGCCCACTGCACCGGGATTTCGACGTCCGGCAGCACCGGCCAGTCGCCGTCGTTGGTGCCATCTGGAGCCAGGACCTGCACGTCCACGCTGTAGCGGGGCTCCAATTCGGACATCTGCCCAGCGCCATCCCGCGCCTTCGTGACCTTGGCGAGCACCGGCCCGGGCATGCGCTGCGTGGACGGCACGCAGGCCGCGACCAGCTTGGCCAGGCTGTCCTTCAGGTCGCGGGTATCGCCCATTCCACCCTCGTGCGTGCGCGATCCTTCGTCCACTCGTGCGAGACGCGCTCGACCCTCACAGTCGCCCGACGTCCCCAGGTTTCCGTGTCCTCCAGGATGACCAGGTCCGAATGATGGATGGCCGGAAGCACGAACGTTTCGGCCGTGCCCAGGTCGATGGTGCGCGGCTGCACGTCCAACAGGTTCTCGCCGGACACCAGTTCGGCGACGGGATCAGCCAGCGCGCCGGGCGCTTCGGCCCAGGGCAAGAACCAGATCTCCCCGTCCGCGTCGGCGTAGAAGTCCCAGGACGCCAGGCCCCACGTGGCCCGGGCACGCTCGAACAGCGCCAGCAGGGGCTCGTTCCGGCAGATGAAGTGGTGCGAGCGGCGCGTCTTGGCGGAACCCAGGGTGTACGCCGTCACGCCGGCGCGCTCGAACGCCCACTGGAACACCTGGTGCACGTCGACGTTGCGGAAGGCCTGCAGCAGCAGAACGTCCCGCAGGTCCCGCATCCCGTCCAGCGCCAACACGCCCACCCGATCGCCTTCCAGCACGCCTCGGATGCGTCCCTTGAACACTCGCTGTGCAGCCGTCAGACCGTCGCCCAGCCACACCTCGAGTGGGGCCCCGTCCTGGAGCGCCACATCGCCTTCACGTTCAAACGTGATCTCGGCGCGCCCGATGGGGGTGGTGCGCGCATCGGTTGTCCGAACGTGGGACGGAACCGTCTCCACGCCATCGACCAGCACCCTGCATTCGGTTGCTCCGATGGGCACGTTCAACTCCCCCGCGGATCGTCTTCGTCGATCGCCGGATCCCGATTGGCCAGTTCCTCGTCCCGCCGCGTGGCGGCGTCCTGCTCTGCGGTCGGCGTGATGCTTTGCGGCTGCGACGCGCCCCGTGCGAACCAATCGACCTGCTTCAGCATCTCGGGCGTCGTCATGCCTTCGGCGACGGTGGAGTCAGCGACCACGCGGGACTCCTTCCGGCGCGCCTGGGTGGGCACGTGCTCGGCCATCACGATCACGACATCGACCGTGTCCACCTCGTTCGTTTCCTCGTCCTGGCACGAGCGGATCATCATCGTCCGGACGCCCCAGGCGTCGTTCAGTCGGGCGTGCGTGATGTCGTAGGTGTAGGGCTTGGCCTGCCGGTCCTGCTGCCGGAACATCTTTACGATCTGACCGGCCTTGGCGTCGGCGGAGGTGTCGTCGTCCGAGCAGCAGCGCAGAGTCAGCGTCGCTTCCACGTCGTCGAATCCCATGGGGCGCTTGCTGGTTCCGCTGCGACCGCGCACGCGACCCTCGTCCACGCGCAGTTCGCCCCGGATCTGCATGGACTGGAACACGCCAGGCAGGACCAGGCCGCCCAGTTTCACAGCCCCAACGTCCTCACCCTTCAGGAGCAGCATTTTCGCGGCCATGCTAGTGCTCCATCCCCAGGCCGTTCAGCATCTTCAGGAAGGCTTCCTCGTCCGTCGCGTCCGCGGGCGATACGTTGAGGTTCTGGATGTTGACGCGAGGTCCGGAAGGCTGCTGCTGGCGCTGTACGGCGTCGCGCATCCAACTCAGGTCTGCGTCCACGGTCACATTCATCTTCTGAGCCGTTCCGTCGGCGCCCCGGCGCTCTCCGGCCAGGTTCAGCACCCATTCCGGAACCCACCCAGCCACGTTCATCGCACGGTTGGATTGCACGGATCGGGTTGGCGTCTGCCCAAGCTGCTTCATCATCCAGTCGGGATCGTCCGACATGCGGGAACGACTCACTCCGCTCCCGGCGGTCAGCAACGGTGACGCCTGGCCTGGGGTCTTCGCCGGATGCTCCTGGCTCTTCTTCCACAGCACATAGGAAAGCGCAGCGAACGCAGCGAGCACTCCGCCGATGATCGCGAACTTGGCCAACAGGCTGGCCATGCTGACGGCATCCATCGCCTTCAGCCCGGCGATCGCCCGAGGCACCCCGGTCGTGAAGATCCACTTGAGGGAGGCACCCAAGGCTTTGAACGGACCCGTGACCAGTTTCCAGACACCACTCTCGACAACGCGAAGCGCGCCGGCCGAGCGTCCCATGCCGTGCTCCATCAGCAGCGTCAGGAACTTGCTCCGCACGCCGGCGACGAGCAGCGCTCCACCAACTCCAGCGGTCAGCACACCCGCCAGCGTGCCGCCGTAGGCGATGATCTGTCCAAGGGTGCCGACAACCTTCGCCAGGATCGGGTGGCCTTCCGTCAGGTTCGCAACCCACTTCGCCGCGGATTGCCCCGCATCGCCGATGGCCTCGCTGCTGGGCAGCACACCCTGACCCAGTGCGGCCTTCATGTTGGACAAGGCGTTCTCGCGGGACGCATCCCGGATGTTCTTCTGCTGGTCGATGATGGCGAACGCGGTCTCCACAGAGCCAGCCGCCTTGCTGATATCCTTCAGCCCGGCCTCGAACTCGTCCAGTTTGCCCAGCAATACGGTGACGGCGCGCCCTCCCTCATCGCCGAATGCGTCCTGGAAGGCAGCCTTCGTCTTCGGGAGGTTCATCTTGTCGCCGTACATCGCCCGCAGATTGCGAAGCGTGGGCAGGAGGTCCACGCCTCCTGCAGCGTTGCGCTGAACAGAGAAGTGCAGCTTCGTCGAAGCCTCCTCCATCTGCTTCATCATCGCCGAGTAAGCCGTTCCCGCCATCGTTCCCTTGAGGGCCAGGTTGTTCAGCATGCCAATCGCACCGGCGACTTCAACCAGATTCTGCTGGGCGGCCAAGCCTGCCGGAATGCCGTACTGCAGACCCCCCGACAACTGCCCCAGGTCGGCCAATTTGAAGAGCTGCTGGGTGCGTGCCAGCACGTCTGCCAGCCGAGTCTGTTCGAACCGCACGTCCCGGGTCTTGTCGCCGAAGTTGTTGTAGGCATCGGTCAACAGGTCGGTGGCGGGAACCGCGTCGCCCTTGGTAGCCAGCGCGAACTTCATGCCCAGTTCGGTGCCAAACAGCGCCTTCTCGGCGTCCAGACCCGCGGACAGCATCATGTATGACGAGTCCAGGAACTGCGTAGCCGAGTCCCGGTGGGCATTCGACCAGTCGATGGCGGCCCGGCGGAACTTGGCCACGTCGGCCTCGGCTGATCCGAACGTGCCTGGCGTGATGGTCTTGATGTACGCCAGGCGCTCTTCAATGTCGCCCAGGGGCTTCGTCGTGGCCTCCAACTGGCGGGCCATCCCAATGCCGCCAGCCATCATCATTGCGCCGGCTCCGGTCGCCTTGCTGCCCATCTCCGTCAGGCGGTCGGACTGTTCGCGCGCCTGCTGCAGCACCTTCACATAGGCCTTGGCCTTTTCGATGTTCGGGCCACCCGTCTGCAGGGCCTTCCAGGAGCGCATGACGCCGTCGATGTCCGGCAGGATCTTGACGCGGCCCAGCCCCTTGGCCTTCCCCTCCAGGCGCTCCAGGATGTCTTCGGCCTTGCCCATCGGACCGGTGAACTTGTCCACCAGGCTGAGGACCAGGCCAACGGCAAGGAGTCCGTCCATGGGGCATCTCCAGGGGCGTGCGGTTGAAGGCGGCGGGCCGGATTCAGGAGGGCGTCATCGCTTCTTGAACATGGACGCGATCGCCATGACGAACGCGTTGGCGATGACCCGCTCGTCCTGCTTTTCAAGCCACCGCGCTTCGGCCAGCGCCCGATACCAAGCGTCGTCGTCCAGCCCATCGATCTCGGCCTGCGTCATCCCGAGCCGGCGCCGGATCTGGAGGTCACCCTGGGCAAAGGTGTCCTCCTCCAGGCGCGCCAGCTCGTCAGCAGCGTGTGTCGCGGACCTCCACGCCCACCTTGGCCATGCTCAGCAGCTTGTCGGCCACGCTCATCGACAGGCCGGCGTGCTTTTCGAACAGGTCCTTCAGCGTCGCGGCGTCGGGCGCCAGCCGGCACTCCTGGGCCAGGTTGTTGGAAGCGCGCAGGGGGTCGCCCTTCTCGCCACGGCCTTCGCGAATCCAGACCGAGATCTGGGGGCGCGACGGGGCGTGCGCCAGGATCAGGCAGGTTTCGGTCCCCTCGTCGTCCAGGTCGAACTCCAGCAGGCGCACGTCCGCGAAGCGCCGCTTGTATTCGTCCAGTTGATCCGGCGTCACGTTCAACGTCGCGAGCCGTTCCATGAGTTCCTTGCGCGGGTCTTCCACGGGATCCTCCGTATTTCAGCCTCGAGGCGAGGCGGGTCAGAAGAGGGAGTCAGCGGGCAGGCCATCGCTTTCGATGCCGCCCAGGATCAGGAAGTCCAGTTCGATCTCGGCCTTCTCGGCGCCCTGGTCGATGCCGAAACCCCGGTGCTTGAACCGCACCTGGTGCAGCACGTCGGTGGTCAGCGGCCCCAGGTCGGGCTTGTAGGCCACCATGACCTCGGACAGCGGCAGGCCGTAGAAGCCCTTCACCTTGAGCAGCTTGGCCTGCACGACCAGGCGCAGGTACTCGGCTCGCAGCAAGGTCATCTTGCCCTCGCCTTTGTAGTTCCCGCGGCCCTCGGCCACCGGCATGGAACCGTGGCCGTATACCTCCTTGACCTCCTTGTCGTCGGAGTACTCGATCTTGGTGATGCCGATGGCGATGCCGGTCGACAGCATCACGTTCGTAGATTCCCAGTCGTAGTTGATCTGGTTGACCATCGTGTCCTCCCCGCGGACCAGGTCGTGACCTGGTCAGCCTCCAGCGCCTACCCCGCGAAGGGGTTCACGAACCCGATCTCGACCTCGATCTCTCGGGCCTTCGGCATCGGCGTAATACCGATCTTCACGCGAACCTTGCCGGTGGACAGCACGTCCTGGCCCGCGGGGATGGTGACCCGGGCGGCGTACATGACGCGCTCGGACACCTTCCGCTTCAGGGGCGCCTCGCACCGCACGCGCAGGTCTTCCAGCCCGATCTCGTCGGCGTCGCCCTGGATGCGCTGCAGGCCCGCCAGGCGAACATCGCGGCTGCACGCGTCGATGAGGCGGCGCCAGTGAATCCAGCGGTAGTCAGACGCGTTGTCGACGAGCATCCGCCCGCCCATCACGTAGACGCCTCCGAGCCCGTTGTAGGTTCCGAGCGTCGTGAAGTGCGCGGTATCCAGCAGCGTGATGTGGCCCGCGTTCAGGAGCGGATCGCCGTTCGCATCGAGCGGCCCGATGCCGTCCACCGGCAGCGGTCCCTGGGCCACCTCACCGGGCTCCGTCGACAGCTTCGGCAGACCCGAGATCCAACCCGCCAGGATCCCGCCGGCGTTGCGCTCGGACGAGCCGACGATCACCGTCGACGGAACGACAGCGACGTTCGGAAGCGACACGGCGACCGCCTCGGCCAGGCGGGCCTGCACGAACGTGTCGATGGTCTGCGTCTCGGGATCGAACGCGGCCGTCTCGCAGATGAACCAGACGAAGGTGCCCTTCGCCTTCAGCCCATCGGCCACTGCCTGCAGCGCGACCCAGACGGACGAATCCGTGGGCCCGACGATGTGGAAGTACTCCACGCCGTAGTTGCCGCGGATGACCGCTTCCACGGCCGCCACGATCGCATCGATCGTGTTGCCGACGCCGGCGGTCGTGGTGACGCTCAGGGACGCGCCTTCCATGAACGAATCTTCGATCGGGTCGCCTTCCGCAAACGCCAGCGTGACGCTCGTGCCGGGAACCGCGAACGACGCCTGCACCGTGGTCAGGTCCGACCAGGCGCCGCCGTTGAGGCGCCACCGGAACGTCGCCTCGTTCAGGCCGCCGGACGACAGGAACTCCACTTCGATCACCTGGATGGTGGTCGAGCTTCCGGCCGCCGTCACGGTCCCGGTCGACCCGGCAACCTGGTCCCACGCCGGCGCGCCGACCTCGCCGCCCGCGCCGGCGGCCATCCGCGTCGCCACGATCATCTTGGCCCCGGCCTTGAGGGCGTCGCGCAGCGCGGCCGCCAGCGGCCCCGTGCCGCACTGGGCGGCGACCTTGTCGCTGTCGACCATGACGATCGGACTGTTCGGGGTGCCCAGGGCGGACAGGCCGATCTGGGCGAAGAGGCCCGCCTGGAACTCGGACGGCAGGTTCATCTGGCCGTCCTGCTGAAGGATCTTGACGTCGGGCAGCATGCTCCCTCCTCAGCCCACCGGGCCGTTGCGCCAGGCCGCGAGCGCCTGCAGGAAATCGACCTCGGCCAGCATCTTGCCGGCCGCCCACTTCATCCGACGCCGCAGGCCCACCTGGGCCCACTGGGGCACGTCGTGCCTGATGAACAGGACTTCGACCGTCAGCATCTGCAGCGCCACCTCGGGCGCCGGTTCGCTCGCCTTCCTTGCCACGTGTTCCTCCCTGCGCTCAGGCGCCTTCCACCACGACGGCGCGATACAGCGGGACGGTCTTGTCCCGGTAGACCCCGCCTTCGAACTCCAGTTGCACGGTCCCTCGCGCGCGATCCATTCCGAGTGCCTTGTTCGGCGCCCAGACCACTGCGCCGCATCGCACCAGCACGCGGTTCCCGGCGCCGTCATCGAGCCCGGCGGCCGCCGCGAGTTCCAGCGCGTTCACGATCGCCTCGGCCTCGGCCTCGGTCTTGTGCTCGATGCGCACGTCGATGGGCACCGTGCGCTGCCACACCCGGCGGCGGTATCGACGGACGCCCTGCTCCAGCAGGGTTTCGCTGCCAACCAGGCTGCCGTCGCGCTTCGTGCGCTCCCGGGCGCCCAGCAGGCAGACGGCGTTCGGAAGGGGCAGATCGCCCGAGGCTTCGGCCGCCTTGTGATGGACGTTGCCGGGGCCCCCGACGAGGGGACCGAGGACCTGCGTCAACCACTGGCGGCACGCTTCGATCACAGCCCGGATACCTCCTTCAGGTATTCCGTGATCTCGCCGGTCAGGCGCTCGCGAACGCGCGGCACGATGTCCGTCCCGTCTGCGGTGACCGGGATGAACGAGCGGCGCGGGATCGTGACCCGCGAGTCCTTTCGTCCAGCCTCGCCGCCGAACTGGTGAATCCGGGCGTACACGACGTCCGTGCCCTCGACGACCTGGTCATCGTCGGCGTCCGTGTGGATGCTGTTCTTCAGCCGGGCGGTCTGAATGAGGGTCTTGCCGACCTTCTTTCCGTTGGCCCGCGGCTTGCGTCGTGCCCGCATCTTCTCGACCCGGCCCGACACCGGCCATTCCTCGCCGGCAGGGGACGTGCTGGTCTTGAACGCTTCGGCCGTCTCGTCCTCGAGGATGGCACCCAGGCGCTCGTTCAGTTCCCCGAAGTCCAGGCGCGACCAGTCGCGAATCCCATCGAGGGCTCCACGGAAGTCGCCCTGAAGACCGCAGCGAAGAGAAGAGCCTGCCATCAGAAGCCCTCCATCGTCGATCGGTCGAACATCCGCGCCGGCGCCACCATGACGGACATCTGGTCGCCCTGGGGCGCCGGCGTCGACACGCCGATGGTGGCGTCCCCCTTGGCGACGCTCTTCAGCCAGGCCACGGCGTCCTTGTAGGCGCTCGCCCAGGAGGCGTCCGCGGAGTCGGGGTCATAGCCATGGGCCAGGAAGAGCCGGTACAGGGCGATGTCGATCGCCCGGGTCTTCACGATGGCGGGGGCCGGATTGAAGGGGACCGTGAAGCGCGTCGACGCGTAGGAGTCGATCTCCGCGCCGGCGTCGTCGATCGCCTGGGCGACACGCTGCTCGTTGACCAGGCCGGCGTTCTCCCGGTCGGTGAGGCTGCGCAGCAGGTCCTCTCCGATCCGGTCCACCAGGTCCTGACGCATGCAGTAGGCCACGGGATCCCCCGGGTTGCGGTTCGTGGTGCGGAACTACTCGGCGGCCTTCTTGGAGCCCTTCTTGGCGGTTGCCTCGGCGGCATCGCCCGCCTCGGGCGGCTCGGCCACGTCCGTGCTGACCAGCATCGGCTCGGCGCGGATGGACTTTTCCTGGGCCTTGGTCAGTTCGCCCTTGCGGTAGACCTTGACGCCGGTGTGGGCGATCCCCGCCCGGCGGAACCCGTCCTTCTTCGACACGACCTGCAGAGCCATCTCCAACCTCCCCTCGAAACGTCGTTCAAAAGCCTTCAAAACCCGTTCAAAACCGTTCCTGGCCGATTCGGTGGCCAGGAGGACGTCTGGGCCGGGAGGAACCGCCTCCCGGCCCAGACGCCACGGTCATCGATCAGCTCTCGCCCTCGCCGGTCGATCCCCAGGCCAACTGCCACAGGCCGTAGGCCGCGTTGTGCTCGCCGTCGAAGCCGTACACGGCCTGCTTCCGCATGAACATCGCCTCGTCGGTCTCCTGGTCCTTGGCGATGAACTGCGGGGCCTGCTTGATCTGCACCACGATCGGGCGAATCTCCCGGCTGCAGTCCAAAACGAACCAGCGCTTCGGGTACTTGGCCAGGCGCCGGGACACCACGACTTCGACGATGTCCTGGTTGGGGTTCGAGGACCCTTCGATCGTGGAGGACTTGACGGCGCGCCTGGCGGCGTCCGCCAGGGCCGGCCCGACCACCAGGACCGTTCCGCCGACTTCCAGCGGCTCGCCGGCCTCGGACATCAGACTGCCCATCTGGGCCAGTGCGGCAGCCAGGGCAATGCCCTGCGGGTCGAAGGGGGCCGTCCCCATGTTGGACACGCTGACGGTCGTTCCGTCGGGCTGCAGCACCGGATGATCGGTATCGAAGAAGTACTGCCCGTCGTAGCAGGGGCGGTTGAAGCCCTCCATCAACAGGTCGTTGAACAGCTTGTCCGGGTGCTTCGCGAGGGCCTGGGTCCCGTCCATGATGCGCGGCTTGACGATGTTCAGGCGATCGTTCGCGATGTCCTTCATCGGGACGCCGATCGTCAACTCGAACGGCTTGGCCCGAACGGTCATGCCGTTGCGCTTCAGGTTCTGGACGACGCGATCGCCGATCCATTCGCGCACGCCGGGCAGTTCGGCCATGAAGCCGAAGTCGATCTCCTCGGCCGGGTCCGTGATGACCGTGGACAACTTGTTGTAGATCGTCACGGTCGCGACCAGGGTCTGCACGAACAGCGCCCGGAACGCCCGGTTCGCGGCGTGCAGCTTGTCAGCATTGGTCAACATCGTGTGCTCCTCCCTTCAGGTCAGATGGTGCCGACGTCGACGAAGACGCCGCCCGCTTCCACGCCCCGGATCCTCCCGGCGATCGAACGCGTCGCCGGGCTCCCGCCGTTCGTCTTGGCCACGGTCGCGTCGTCCACGACGTAGCAGAGCTGGCCGACATCGGCCTGGGCGATCAGGTCCTCGCCGGCCGAGTTCGAGTAGCGGAACCGCCCCTTCCGGACGATCACGGTCTTGGCGCCGGCCGCGCCGCCGATGTTGTCGCACAGCTCCTCGCAGCGACCCACGGCCACCAGGCCGGTGGCCTCCTTGCCGGGCACGGCATATCCGCCGTCCAGGACAACCAGCCCTCCCTGGAAGCACTTCACGTTCGCGCCGACGAGGTAGCCCGTTTCGACGGTGCCCTGCTCGATCGTGTCGCGGTCTTCGGTCAGCGGCGCCATCGTCACACCTCCCCTTCGCACTTCTTGACGAACTCGGGCGTCAGGCCCATCTGCTTGCAGGCGATGACCAGGGCATCGTCCTGCCCGGCGCCGACGACCGGCGCGCGCCCCTTGGCGACCTGGTCTACCGGCACCACGCGCGGCGCCTTCTCGATGAAGGTCGCGAACGCAACCCGATCGGTCCGCGCCAGCACCAGCATCGAATCCCGCTGGGCGGGGGTGAACTTCCCGTCGGCCTGGCCCTTGTCGACCAGGTCGAGCGCGTCGCGCTCGTTCAGGCGACGCTGCAGGTCGGCCACGGTTTCGGCGCTGACGCCTTCCGGCCGCTGCTTCAGCGCCAGCACCGTCCCCTTCAGTTCGGACGGGGTGCCGTCCTTCAGTTCCAGCACCGTCACGGCCTCGTTCCGGAAGTTCGCGAGCCCCTGCGCGGCGGCGACGATCTGGTCGTCCGTCGCATCGGCGGGCAGCGCGAGCAGCGCCAGCAGCCTGTTCTTCACCATGTCCTCCTCGTTGAAACCAGCCTTGTTCACGATGGGCTCGGAGCCCAGAATCGCCGGCGCATTGGTCAGTGCCACGGAATGCAGGGCCATCGCGCGCCCGGTGCCTCCCTGGCGCACCACCACGGGACTGTGAAAGCGGTACTCCTTGTTCACGACCATCTGCGAGGCCTTGGCCGTCCAGTCGATCCGCGCCCAGAGCCCGTCGTCGCGCCGCTCCAGCGCCTTGATCCAGGCCGCCGCAGGCGCCGTGCCGTCGGGGGACGAGTAGGCGCCGCCGAGGGTCTGGTGCTCGTAGTCGATGACCAGGTCGTGGCCGAGAGTGGCGAACCAGTCCATCACCATCGCGATGGCCCGGTCGTCCACGATGAAGTCGCCCGCCGTGCTGCGATTCAGGCCCATCGATAGCAGGTGGACCCACTCCGGAGCCTGCCCTGCATCCGACAGAACCAGGGGCATCACAGTAGAGGGGAAATCGACCCGCTTCATCATGGCCTCCGAACGCTATCGTCCATCAGCCTAGACACTTGCGGGCTACGGCTTCGGTCGCTGCCACACGAGGGTGCCGACGCGCTTGCTCTCGATCGCAGGGTCGCCGGAGGGACCGAACTTCACATCGCGCATCACGCCCCGTTCGATCTCGGCGGCGGCCGACGTGCCGTCTTTCCAGGCCGTGACGACGTGCTTGCGCATACGGATCTGCTGGCCGGTCGGGTCCACGCACGGCACCAGCCAGACCTCCTGGGCGTCGTCCAGGACGTGCGCCAGGTGGGGCTTCATCAGGTCCTTGTCCGCCAGGTGGCGGGGCACCACGATGGCATCGCCCAGGGGGTCGGTCGCGATGACGGACGTGGCGTCACCCGTGAACCCAAGCGCCTTCCGCGATGCAGCGGCGGCAGCAGCTTTGCTCGCGGCCCTGCGTCCACCAGGTGCCGGCGCCAACCGATCAGCAGGCAGCCCGTCAAGCGCAGGCAGGTCGTACTTCGACGGTCCGCTGAGGCTCTCGATCGGCGCATAGGCGGAGGTTGCGGATGGGTTCCGCCCGACCAGGCCGCCGAAGAAGTCCTGGCCAGGGTTGTTGTCGAACCCCGGGTCCGGCAGGACCTGCACGGACGACCCGGATTCCACACGGATGCCGCGGGCCTTCACCATCGACGCCGTCAGTCGGCGCGGCTTGCACCTGCAGTTGAACCCGTTCGGCGGCCACCAGGTGTTCCAGATGGGATCGTCCGCCGGGTACACGCGGCCGTTCATCGCCTCGTGTTCCGGCCGGGTGTTGCCGTCGTCGACCGCGTCGTACTGGATGAACGGCGTGGCCGCCTTCGATTCCTGGAGCTTCTGCCAGGCGCCCGCGCCGTAGGCCGTCTGGATGTTCGTGCGGAAGATGGTCTGCACGCGCCAGGCGGTGTCGCCTTCCCAGCCGGACTGCTTCACCACGTGGCGGATGTCGCGCTTGAAGTCTGCGAACGAAGTGCCCTCGGACACCGCCCGATGCAGCGCCGTGTACACGTCTGCGACCAGGTCAGCCTTCGCGATGCCGCCGACCACGAACGCCCGGCGGCTCGCCTCGGCGCCCGCGGCGTCCGCCTGGTCGCGGGTCATGGGCACGCGGCTTTCGAAGTACGCGGTCGCCTCCTCGAAGGGAAGCGGCTTCCAGGCTTCAGCCATCAGTCCTCCCGCCGAGTCCGGCCATGTGCATGGCCCGGGCCATCAGGTTCGAAAGTTCCCACGCCTCCATGCTGGGATACGCGGCCAGCAGTTTGTCGCGCAGGTCGTCGTAGTCGGTCGCGGTCTCCACGGCAGCAAGAAGCGTGCTGGTCAGGCTGCGAACTGCCCCGGCCGATTCCTCGATCGCCACGTCGCCGAGGTGATTCAGCGCCTCCTGGGTCGGGTCCGTCGTCGCGGGGGCCGCCTTGTTGACCAGGCTGCCCGGCGGCAGCCGGCGCTTCAGCGGCAACACGTCGTTCGCCGGCGCGTCCGGCGCGCCCACCAGTTCCTCGTCGCCTTCCGGCGCCGGGATCCCGAACTTCTCGCGCACGTAGGAGGCCGGTACGCGCAGGCGCACCTTCTCGACCAGGATGCCCAACGTCTCCGCCTGGGCCTTCTCGTCCTCCGGCTCGGCCGAGTCGAACCACAGGTACGGCGTGGCCCGATCGGCCACGTCCCACCCCATGTTGAACCCGACGATCGCGCGGAACAGGTCCCGGCGGATCGTTTTGGCCAAAGACGTGGCGTCGGCCTCGATCAGGTCATTCCGAACCTTCGCGTGGGCGTTCCCGGCCAGTGTGCCGGATCCGCTCTGCGCGTCGGAGCTGGTGGTCTGGCCCAGCACCGTCTTCGACTGTCCGTGCTCGCACCAGGTGATCATCTTTTCGAAGACGTCCGCGCTGGATCCGCCCTGGCTCTTTCCCGCCAGGATGAATTCGATGCTGGCCGTGTCTGGGATGATGCCGGCGGCGTTCGAGGCGATCGACACGAGCGCCTCCAGCAGCGAGGTCTTCTCGTCCGGAGTCGCGTTCGTCGGGTACTTGCCGAGCCGCAGAGGAATCCCGTAGGTCTCGCAGTACTGCATCCAGTCCTTGATGCTGTACGCCTTGAACAAATACAACCAGGCGCAGGTGCGCAGGAGGCCGGCCCGCGACGGCCACCCCGACCGACCCTTGTGCACGTGGACGAGGAATTTGTTCGCGGGCAGAACCTCGCCGTCCTGCGGCTCTTTGTCCGTCAGCAGCCTGGGCACGTTTCCCGTCCACACGAACCGCTGAGGCTCGACCCAGGTGACCCCCGTCGGCATGACGTCGGCGGCGATGCGCCACTGGATCTCGGCGATGCTGTAGCCCTTGCCCAGCGCGTCCAGCAGGTCCGTGATGAGGTCCTCCACGTCCAAGCCGTCCATCGCGCGCTGGCACAGAGCAGAGGCTTCGGCGGCCTCCTTGGCGGCCGCCTTGTCGCCCGGTTCGGTCGGGCACGGCTTCACGTCCCAGGGCAGGCCCATGACCGCCAGGACGCGCGTCTGGAACAGCGACGCTAGGTGCGCGTCCTTTTCCTGCATCTCCATACCCAGTTCGCAGAACCGGGTCATCTTGCCTTCGTCGGCCTCCTGGAGGATCGACGTCAGCCGCTCGGGCGTCAGCCCGCGCGACGGGTACGTGAGCGACTGGCCCTGCACCGGGGCCACCGCTACCAAGTTCGCGTCCGGACGACGCGTCGTCTCCATCACCCGGCCGCACTGGTCCACGATGGTTCCCATCAGAACGCTCCCTTGCCCGGGAATCTCCGGACCTCAGCCACCTGGTGGTGCACCGGCCCAACCGCCGGTCCTGCTTCCGCCGCCTCGATGGACAGCGCGTGCCCCCAGTAGTCGTCGGCGTGCCCCGTGAGCTGCGACCGCTCGGCATCGAAGGACGGAATCCCCGTACCAGTCACCATGCGCCGCATGCTGTGATGCGACTCGCGAATCCTGCGCGAGGGCGGGATCCGGACCTTCTTGTCCTCGAAGCGCTGCTTGATGTTGGTGGACATGGCCTGCTTGTTCGGGGGCGTGAAGAGCACGCCCTCCACCAGGAGCTGTCCGTACTTCAACTTGCCGGCCTCGACGATCGGTTCGCCCATGCCGGTCTGATCCCAGCACGTCCGCACGACACGATAGGTGTGGCGCATCCGATCGAAGACCTGGTCCTGCTCTTCGAACGGCGCGTTCTTCAACGCCACGACCTCGCGGGTCCACAGGACATCGCCCACCATTTCCGACGCCCAGAACACCGCCAGGTCACCACGACGCGAGATGTCCCGTCCGACGTAGACCGGCCCGCCCTGGTACAGTTCGGGTCGACCAGCGTTGTCGTCCTCGCACGACGTGATGAGGTCCCAAGGGAGCCAGGCCATCGCCGAATCGCGGGCGACGCACATGTACTCCTCGAGGTACGCGTCCTCGTCGCCGGCGATGTCTCGGCACTCCGCCAGGAAGTTCGCCCGCTCCTCGTCGCTCGACGGGTGGCCCAGGATCTTGTCGACCAGGCCACCGCGCACCGCGTCCTCGATCGTGATCGTGTGCAGCTTGAAACGGCCCTCTTGCCGCTTGGCCTTCATGACCTCGCGGTAGTACCTGCAGGACTGGCCGTTGTGCGTCGACAGGATGCGCATCGGGAAGCCCCAGGTGATGGCGGGGCTTGCGGCCTTCCACATGGCGTCCTGGTCGTCGTGGAAGGCATACTCATCCAGGACGACCTTGCCGCCCTTGCTGCGGAAGCGCTTCGGATTCGACGTGAGTGCGTTGACACGGAACCCGTTGGCCGCCCGGATCTGCAGGGCCTTGATGTCCTTTTCTTCGTCCAGCACCACTTCGCCCATGTATTCGGCGGCGGCCTGGAACATCTTGAACCACTTCTCGCAGTAGATGATGTACTCCTCGGCCGCGCTTCTGTCGGCCGAGGAGAGCCACACATCCATGCCCTTGCCGCGGATGCAGTCCCGGACGTCTTCGTAGGACTGGACGAACGTGAAACCGATGCGCCGGCTTTTCTCGACGATCTTCAGGCGCGATTCGTCGGCGAGATAGGCTTCCTGGTAGGGCAGGAAGAATCCGCCACGCGCGTTGCTGTCAGCGGACGATACCAAGGATCCTCTCCTCGATCTCCTTGACCTGTTCTTCGCTCAACCCACCGGCCCGGGCGGATTTGCAGACGTCGGCCGCCGCCGCCTTGGTCTTGGATTCCTGCTCTTCCCGCCACTGGATGCGCAGGCGCTCGCGCTGCACAGAGGACGTCTGCAGGCGGGCCAGCGTCTGCATCACTTCGACCGGATCGGCGCCGTCCAGGTTCTCCAGTTTCAGCATGAACTCGGTCATCACGCCCAGCGAGATCTGCGTGGCCGCTTCCTCGAGGCGGAGCGGGTTTCCACCCGACTCCTCCAGGATGGCCTGCGCCTGGCCGTTGACGATGCGGAGCCGTTCCATGCGGCCCAGGAACTCCTGTCCGTAGCGGCACAGCGATGATGCGGCGATGGGATGGCCCAGTTCGGCCAGCTTCTCGGCGATCGCCCGGTACGTGACGCCGCCCTGGATTAGGTCGTTGACCTTGCTCCGGATCTCGTCGGGCATCTCGTCGACGGCGAAGTGCTTGCGGCGGGCCATGCGAACCTCACGCGATGCCGGGGTCGGCCGGAATGTTTCCCTCGAGTAGGTCCGTGCCCCGGGGCGTCAGGACGACCCGCAGCCGCTTCGGCATCCCTTCGACGTCCAGTTGCGTCAGCGTGACGTACTCCTTGCCCGAGCCCGACATGTAATGCAGGTGCATCTCCACCTCGGGCTGAGTCGTCGGGAACCCACCGTCGTTCAGGGCCGAGGTGATGAACACGCTGTTCGTCCCTCGGTCGCCGGCGACGCGCAGAACTCGCATGATCTCCTTACGCAGGGCTCGCTTCGACGGGTCCACAGGTTCCTCCGTTCTTGCAGGGCAGGCCGTCCATCGTGTCCAGGATCCGATCCAGCTTCCGATCGGTGCTGGTTTCCATCCGGATCCAGTCCTCGCGCAGCACATACTTCTCGGGCATCTGGGCATCGCGCCTGGCGATGGTTTCCCAGATGCGCTTGATCTCGGCCTTGTGGTCGTCGAGTTGCTGTTTCATCTGGGCCTGCAGGCTCTTGACGAGGTAGCCCACCAGGGTCAGCAGCGCCGCCAGCACGATGCCCAGGACGAACAGCACAACGATCAGGCCCATGGGCGTGTTCACGGCTTCTGCCACGCGGGACGCGTCGGTCGTGTTCATGCATCCTCCCGAATGGACATGCCCGCGGAGAGGTCCGCGAGCGGACGGTTGAGCAGTTCCTCGTAGCCCAGCAACTGCGGCACCTGGTTGAAGCCGTTGCAGTCGGCATAGAACTGCATCCGGTTCACCAGCGTGCGATGTGACACCTGCAGCCCGTCAGCCCCGGCCAGCGCGGCTAGCAGGGCGTTCGTGCACACGCCGCCCGCCGAGGTCTCCTCGGACACCTGGTCGGCGCGGCAGCCGCTGATCACGGCGGCGTGCGGTTGCGCGACCGTCTTCATCGCCAGGTCGGGCAAGATGTTGCCGCGGTTCAGGCTGGCATCGAGCGGGTACGTCTTCGCCTTGCGGTATCCCAGCACAGGACTGCCGGCCGGCGCCTTCCTCCTGGGCGACAGCATCCCGCCGGAGTAGCACGAGTCCAGCACAGCCGTGCCAGCCACGCCGCCCGGGATCCGCGCGAACCGCTCCCGCAGGGACGTCGCCAGGATCGCTCGCATCGCGGACCAGTCGAAGTCCACGGGGCATAGGCACTCTTCAGTGGCCCCGTCCTCGTGCGTCATGACGGCGCCGTGGCCCGACCACAGCAGGAACCAGCGATCGCCCTCAACCAGGTTGTGCAGCAACCAGTCCAGGGCGCGGTTCACCGCTTCGGTAGTGGCGTCCGCGTCGGTCAGGAGCCAGACGTCCGGCACCTTGAACCCGGCCCGCAGCAGCAGGAACGTGCGCGCCGCCATTGCGTCGGACACGCACTTGCGCAGCGCGGCGTCGCCCGGGTACGCGTTGATTCCGATCAGCAGTGCGCGGTTCACGTGCCTACTCCGCGACGGGCCGGGGCTTCAGGATGACCTTGTAGGTGTGGGGCGCTTCGCCCGGACGCAGCAGCGCCTTCGGGCGGTTCGCCAGGTCCACGATCAGCCCGGTGACCAGGTCCATGACCATGACCACGCCCTGCTGGCTGGCGCAGACCTCCAGGCATACCGCGACGCTGTCGCCAATGCCGGACAGGGACTGCGATCCGTTGGCGTAGTGCTGGATGGTCCCGGACAGCCCGGCCGCGCCGCACTGCTCGGCGCACGACGCGAGATTCAGGCCGTCCACCGTCAGGCGGGTCTTGGTGTCCTGGGACAGGGCACCGCAGGCCGCGAGGATCGCAATGATGCCGGCGAGCAGCAGCAGGTTTCCCGTGCGGGTGACCGAGTTGGCCAGGTCGCGAGCCAGTTGCCGACGCAGGCGACGCGGTGCAGCCGGGATCGCAGGGTCGGATTCCTGCCGGGCCTGGCCAGCCTTCCCGATCGTGCGCACCAGCGTGAACCCCCCGCCGCCGCCGAAGCCGCACAGCAGCGAGATCCACCACGACCACGGCACAGGCGCGAAGGCCGCGACGAGAGCGCCGAACATCGTTCCGATGAGTGCGGCGGATGCCGCCTTCGCGGCGCCCGACAGGCTGTTGAACCGAGCCGAGGCGCCCTTCAGCAGTTCGACGCAGGCCGCAGTGAGAGCCGCCAGGACGAACGCCAGGAGCACCGGCGACAGGGCCATCGCACTCGGGTCGATCGGCAAGCCGGCCAGGTCGTCCGCCTCCAGCGTCGCGCCGCCGGGCAGCGGGGTGGCCAGGGCCTGGTTCAGCCCGGCCTGGGCGGGCGTGACCGGAATCGCCGCCACGACCCGGAAGGCGTCCTGCATCTCGCACTGCGTCCCGCACTGCACGTCGTCCTGGATGACGTCGGGCGTGGCCTCCTGGGCACTGACCGCCATCGACACGCAGCACATCGCCAACACCGCGACCAGCCCCAACATCGTCTTTCGCATCGCAGGTCCTCCTCAATGTCCGGGCCCCGGGCGGCGGCAGTCATCGCGACGCACGTGGCCGCTGTGCCGCCGCCGGGGGTTGCCGGCTCTGCATTGGCCTACCGGCCAGGTTTATCGCTACAGGTTGAGCAGGACCTCGACCAGCACATCCGTACCGGCCGATTCGGTGTTGATGGCGTCGCCGATCCGGAAGGTCGGCGGCTCGTCCGAGCACGGCCCGCAACGGCCCGTCGTGGCATTGCCGCACAGCATGTCACCCGCGACGATGCGCGTGGCATTCGTCACCAGTACGGTCGCGTCCCCCTTGCGTCGGACTTCCCCGGCCTCGCCGCTCGCGATGTCCTCCGTGGCCACGCCCCAGACCACCGCGCCCGTGACCCGGGGCAGCACCAGGCGTTCGTCTCCGATCGGCACGCGCACCGTCCAGTTCCCGGCAGTGGGCACCGCGGGCAGCGTGACGGAATCCGACAGGCCGGACCCGCCGACAGCGGCGATCGTGCATACGGCCTCGGCAGCCGCCGAGCCCTCCGCCACCTTCGTTGTCCGCGACGAGTTCGAGTAGTAAGAGACGGTCCACGTGGTTTCGGTCACCGCCGAAGTGGCATACAGCAGCCCCGCATCCGTGTTGGCGCCCGTGGCTCCGGCCGGGCTGTGAACCACGCCCAGGGCGGCAGTGCCTGCCTCATAGGCCGCGATGCGCGCCACGATGGTGCCCTCGGGAATGGTGCTGGTGGTCACGTTCGTGGCACGGGCGTTGATTTCGGTCTGGCTGAACAGGGCAGGATAGAGACTGGTGGGGTCCAGTGGCGATCCCCACACCCAGATCGCGGTCTGACCGCGAAGGTTCTCGCCCATCGCGTTGCCGCGACCGTAGGAAACCACCATCTCGCCCGTCCGCAGGGCCCGGTCGACGGTGTACGAACCGGCGTTCAGGCGGTACAGGAATCCGGTCAGCCAGCCATTGCCCGAAGCCATGCACAAAAACGCTGCGTTGGTCGGCAGGTTCTCCGTACCCGGCAGCCCGCCCGTCGCATCCCACAGCCCGATCACGGTCTTCACGATGGTGCCGTCGCCGGAGGCCATCTTCAGGAACCGCCCGGTTCCGCTCGTCCTCGCGATGACCAGGTCGTTGTCGTTCGTCGCGGTGGAGGCGGAAGCCCACAGGTACGTGCAGGGCCGCGCGTCGATGCACACCTTCACGTTGACCTGCATGCCGTCGGACAGTTCGTTGTTGCCGAGCGCCTTCAGCGCCGCAACCGTGGCCACCGGGGCGTGGGCCGTCCGATCCCACTTCGCCACGCGGGGCGCCAGCAGCGTCCGCATCCCGGCCGTCGGCCACAGCAGCGCGTTGATCTGCGCGTCCGTCACCACCGGCTGAGCCTGGGCCACTCCCAGACCGACCATCAGCACCGCCGCGACCGCGGCCAGGAACATCGTGCGCTTCATGCTCTTCCTCCAGCGCCCCGCAGGGCGGTCCTTCACCAGGTGCCGGCCGCAACTTCGGCCAAGCGGTTCATCGGGAACCCGAACGGATCGATCTTTCCCTTGGCCACATGGTAATGCCCGAAGATCCCGGGCGTATTTCGCGTCAGATCGCCCTTCCAAACGGCGTCCGGGCGGTAGGACGTACCGAGGGACGGGATGCGCGCATGCAGCACCTTCAGCAAGGCCAGCCCGGCCTCTTCCTGGCAGGCATAGAAATCCAGCCGCGTCAGATCACGGCCGTGGATCTTCTGGGTCACCAGCTCGCGGCCGGCATCCGCCCGGCCGGCGGCCGTGGCTGGGTCCACCGGATTCGAAAGGTCGATCCCGATGCTTCGGAAGTTGAAGCCGTGCTCGATGGACGAACCGTCCTCGCGCCGTACCTCGCCCATGGCGTGCCAGGCCACGTTGACCAGTGGGTCCAGGAACTGCAGCACCAGGCCGCAATCGTCGACGGCGAAGTGCGTGCTCAGGCCACGCGCCTTCAGAACCCGGAAGCACTGCTCGGCCGATCCGGCGGCGTCGTGGTGCAGGATGGCCTGGACGATCGTCTGCTGGCGAAGACCATGCTTCAACTGGTGCAGGTTGTACGGCACGACCCACAGCGGCACGTCGGGCGGCAGCGGCAGCGACTTGCCACCCAGCAGGATCGTCTGGCCCGCCAGGCCGTCCCACGGCCCCGGGCTCCGGTTCGGACCGAACGCGCCGCATACCTCGGCCCTGGCCGCCACCATCGTGGGGTCGGCCGCGTTCAGGTCCCCCGCGCGCCAGGCCGCCCACATCGCGTTGGACGTCACTGCATCGAAGGTGCCGTTGACGACGACGACGGTCTTTCCGCGCGCCCTGAGCATCGCCTGGAGTGCCATGACCGCCGTGTTCATCTCGCTCCCTCGAATGGCCGCCACGTCCGGACCTCAGACCCACGGCCCTAGCGCAGCCCCGGGCATGACGTCTCGAATACCGGCCGGTCAGACCTACGCGCGGTCAGGCTCGCTGTGCCGCGATCCAAGGCTGCCCGGACGTGGCTGACTTCCACCCGTCGGAGGTACTTCCATGACCCAAGTCATGCCCTCCGGCGTTGGCCCAACCGGCCCCTGCGAGGCTCAGTATCTCGTTGGACCGACACTTGCGGGCTGTCAGTAGGCTATGCGGCGACGGGTTGGCTGGAGGCCCGCTTCAGCGAGCAGTTCGCGGTGTTTCTTCTTGGCATGACCCAGCGAAATTGCGTACCGGCGCATCAGTTGCTCAACCGAAGGGAACTCCATTTCCGTGGGATCCAGGGCCGGCGTCAGGCGCAGGCCGGCGACCTGCTTGCGGCGCCATCCGGCGATCAGGTCCATTTCCTCGACGTCCTGGACCTCGTCCAGGGCGACCGTGGCGCGGCGGTCTGGTTCCAGCCAGCCCGCCCGCACCACCTGCGCCACGCTCTCCGGGTTGAGGCCCCATCGAATGCCAATCTCGGCAAGACTCAGCCGCCCGAGCCGGGCTTCGGAGCCGCCCGCCGGCGCGGCTTGCGCTCCACCCGTTCGCTGTAGCCGCGCTTGACCATGGCCTTCAACCCCTCGATCAGCACGTTCGCCTCGGCGCGCGTCTGGGGCCACGGGTGGCCGCCGCACATTCGCTGGCAGAACTCCGTCCGCCGCTCGCCCAGCGGCCAGCCCACGTCCTCCCAGAGGTGCCGCAGCATCCCCTGCTGCCCGGGCGTCGGCAGGTCGTTCGCGTCCGGCACCGGCCGGGCCTTCGGCTTGCCGCGCGGCCGTCCGTCCAGGTGTCCCTGCCGAAACCCCATGTCCGCGAACCGCGACAGGAGCCTGTCCAGCCCCTTGCGGTCCAGGTCCTTCGACGACTCCACGCCCGTCTCCACGTGCAGGATGTCCCGGTACGCCTCGTCCGTCAGGCCCAGGGACCGCTTGGCCACGTGTACCAGCGCCAGTTGATCCCTGCTCAACATCAGCCATCTCCGCGAACAGCCACAGTTGCTCCGCCTTCTCCGGGAACAGCGCCAGTTGCACAGGATGCCGGCGACGATTCCGAGCAGCCTTCATCCGCCGATGCCGCAGCCGATCGGACTCGACCACCCACCGCTTCTCCAGGCGCGGCCACAGAGCCAGTTGCACCGCCCGGATCGCCCCCCGGACCAGGTCGCCCACCGCCGTCATCGCGACACCTCCGGCACGTCGCCCAGTTCCAGTTCCGCCTGCCCGATCAGACCCGCCACCCATCCGCCACGGTCGTAGGCGCGGGCCCGGCGCAGCGTGCTCACGGCACGCCTCACCAGGCTGTCCCGCACCTCCCGCCGCTCCTCGTCGCTCGTGATCCAGTAGTAGCCCCACGGCTGCGTCGTGCCCGTCCCGATCGGCGCCTGGTGCTCCTCGACCAGGTGCTTCACGACGATCTGCACCCGCCGCTCGTCCAGGCCGGTCTGCGCCGCCAGGTCGCCCACGCCGATCGCCGCCGCCCGCCCTCGCCGCGCCCGCACCGCCGCCAGGACCTGGGCCTGGTCGGCGGGCAGTTCCCGGGGCGGTGCGTATTCGTCGCGCACAGCCCGCTCGTACCGGGGAATGACCCGGTCGAACGGCAACGACGGCTGGGCGATGCGGCCCGTCATGCCGGCATGCTCCGGATGCGCTCGACGTTCGGTTCGAAGAAGAAGGTGTCGTCCTGGACACGACGCACGCCGACCTTCTCCAGCGTCTCGTCCGGGTACTCCCGCAGCGCCTCCTTGTCGGGCTCTTCCTTCACGCGGATGCAGGCCACCAGGCCCTGGGCCTTGAGGGCCTCCAGGGTGGCCGCCACGCTCTTGATCTGCAGGCGGGAGGTCAGCCGGAAGCCGACCGTGCCGAAGTTCAGGACGCGGGACTTCGCCGGCTCCAGGTCCGGCCGGTGCGCCTCAGAGAACTCCTTGATGCCCCGCTCCAGCGTCTCCATCTCGGCCGCGATCGGCGCGACCTCCCGGGCCGACCCGTCCCGCAGCTCGGTCACCTTGCGGTGCAGCTCCGCCTCGAACTCCTCGCGCTGCAGGCGCAGGAGGCCGTATCGCTTCACCGACTCGTCCACTTCCTCCCACGACCGCAACTGTGTTCCCGTGACCTTCACCCGTGCTTTCCCTGCCATCCGGTTCCTCCTTGGGCCCACGCGGGCCCTTCACGCGCCTCAGCGCAAACCTTCCTCACGCTCGTAGCCCTTGACCATCAGGACGCGCAGCCAAACCGAATGGTCCGACTCGACCTGCGCCAGGTTCACTTCTGTCGGGGGTCGCCCGACCGGGGGTGCTTCCGCAGCGACCTGGTCACCCAGGGCGAGGATCCGGACGAACTGCGGCAGGGGCGCCAGGTCGCCGTCCAGGAACTCGCCGCGCAGCACGTTCACGCAAACCTCCCCGCGCAGATCTGCTCGGTCGGGAAGGTCAGACCGGCCGCTTCCATGCCGCGCTCAATGACCTGCAGCGCGGTGACCGAATCCAGGCTGAACAACTTCTTGTCGGACCCGCAGCACGGGACCGGCCGGATCGGGATGACCTCGTCCAGCATCCACAGGAAGGTGTCGTCGTCCTGCAGGACCGAGTCGTCCAGGACGGCGACTGCCACGACATACGAGGCACATTCCATCGAGCAGATCGCCACGAGTTGGCCGAGCATTGACCCAGGCGCCGGCCAGGCCACGGCCAGACTCGCGGCGCGGCGGCTCACGATGCGCAGCGCTTCCGAAACATTGACAGCGACCGCGGACATCCGCCCCGTTCCGTTGTCAGAAGACGACATGGACTGCCTCCGCCAGAACGCGTTGGATTCGCATCCGCTCCGTATGCCAAACCGTCAGATGTTTTTCCGGAGCCGTCTCCAGGAAGGCGCACGCTGATGGAAGGGCGACGTTCTTGGTCGAAGGCAGCAACGGACTACTGCACAGAGGGCACCGGGCCTGCGCGAGCGCAAGCCTTCCGAACCACTGCCAGCGCACTCGGCAGCGAATGCACCTACCTTGTTCCACTCTCACGAGTCCTCCTCGAACAGCAGCAACTGCTCGTTCGCTTTGGCTTGGGAGCGCTTCAGGATCCACCGCTCGCAATGCGCTGGCGGGCACTGGCTGTACGGGCACCGCTTGCGCCCACATGTCGCGCATTCCTTCCGCAACCCGCCGCTGGGAGGCTGGACCAGGCACCGGCAGTGCAGGCACTCCAGCCAGTCCCGGCCGCACGACAGTGGGTGCGGCCGCAGCGAGTCCGTGAGGCACCAGGGGCACCGCACCATGGCTGCCCCCCGTCATCGCGCACCCTCGCTTGCCTGGAACTCCTCCACCGTCAGGACCAACGGCTTGCGTCCGAACGGGCACTCGTGCAGCCGTTGACCGCCCTTGCTGCTCGGGGAACACAGGTACTCGCCTCCCGGACCGCGACACTCGCTAGGCAGCATCGGGTGGTTGCAGAACCCGTCGGTGCGCTGGTTGCGGTAGCGCTGCTCCTCGCAGTCCATCGCCTCGAAGTACGGGCACGCAGCGCGTGGACGAAGCGACTGGCACGCGTTGCCCGGGATCCGAATCGTGATTTTCATCGCATCACCTCGACGTGCGTGAGAGCGATGCCGCCGCCGTAGCCTTCGCACTCGACGCAGGGCGTGTGACCGCCCAGCAACCATGCCGGAGACTTCGTCTTGCTTTCGCGACCAGGTCCGTCCTTCACGCCCGGCCAGAACCGAACCGGTGTGCCGATGGGAACGCGCTTGTTGAACGAGTCGACAGCCGTCTGCAGCTTCTTATTCATCGCCTACCCCACGGAGTTTCGGAGGTCGAATAGGTGGTCGAAATGTGCGCCACTACGAAGAACGTGGCGTCGCATCTGGCGCACTGGATCTCGCTCTCTTCCCCGTCGTCGAGGTCCAGTTCCCAGGCGTCGTGGTACTCACGCCCGCAGCTCGGACACACGGGTTGGGGATTGCTGATCAGGCCCATCGTCGGATCGGCGGAGAAGCTCCGTTTCGGTTCAGAATTGCTCGCCATGGCCACCCCCTACTTCCGACTGCCGCCGACCAGCATCCGCTCGGCCACGTCCAGGTGCTTGCGCGCCAGAACGCCACCGTCGGTGCCCGCCAGTTCGCGCCCCAACCGCAAGACCTTGACCATCCGGCGCAGCCCGCCCCGCTCGTTCGCCCGGGCGTGCAGGACCTTCAGGCACTCCGCCCCGACGTCGCCGGCGATCGAGAAGACGTCCTCCTCGGGCACCGACAACTTCACGTGGCGACGGATGCCGATCCGGCTGAACAACTGCGCGAACTGCGCCGTGCCCTCGCCGTGGAGGCGTGCGTACACCTCGAGGTTGCCGGCCAGGACCAGCCCGATCTCGGCGGAATCGTGGATGGAGCGCATGACTTCCAAGGCCTTCACGCCCAGGAACTGGGCCTCGTCCAGGATGACCAGGCGCCCGGTCCCGGACAGGGCCTCGACCAGGGACTTGATGTGCCGGTGCAGCAGATCGTTCGTGCGGTACTTCCGGCCCAACTCGGCCAACAGCAGTTCCAGGACGGCCTGCGGCGTGGCGCAGGAGGGGTCGCAGCGCACGTAGATCGCGTCCGGATGCTGGCTGCGGTATTCGCGCAGCGCCATGGTCTTGCCCATGCCCGCCTCGCCGTAAACCAGTCCGATTTCCCGGTTCACGTGGGCGAACGAGCACACCGTCAGGACCTCGCGGGAAACGCTGGTCTCGACGAATCCGACAACCTTGGGGGCCACGGCCCGCGCTGCCGTCAGGTCCAGGTAGGACCGCACCTTGTTCGCGACCCCGAACGAGTCGCCCATGTACTCGTCGCGGATCCACTGCGACAGCGCCGCGCCCGAGATCGCGATGGCCTTCGCGATCGCCGTCTGGGTCTCTCCGGTCCGCTCGATGTGCGCGACCAGGGCCGCCCGCGTTTCCACGATGAACTCCGTCTGCACCCCGTCTGAAACAGTCGACCTCGCTGCACTGGCCATGGGATCCTCCGTCAGGTGGTTTCGCTCAAACGCCCGGCCAGATTGAGGCGCAAGACCTCCATCCCCCGGGCAATATCCGCGTCCGTCACGTTGCTCTGGCTGGCACTCGGCACTATGCGGGAGGGCCGATGCCCACCGCCGACAGCGGCCACGGCTTCCGGCTCTTCCAGTTCCATCAGGCGAATGACCTGGCCCCGTCCGTCATCAGGCGGCAGCGATGCGTTCGCGGCCCGGCGGCGTTCGATGTGGCGATGCAGCGGATCGGGGTCGATGTCCCGCGCGTCGAGCATGTCGCGATACGACTTCGACAGCGCGAGTTCCCGGCGCTTGTCGGCCTCACCCGCCTTGATGTCCTCACCGGTGGCTTCGTAGTCCACCAGTTCGCGGCAGATGGCCTCGCAGATGTAGCGGTCCTCGAGGTCGAAAACCCACAAGTGCCCCGGCTCGGCCGTATCGTGGCGGGCGTACACCTTGTGGCCGCGAATTCCCCACAGTTCTTCTGCATAGAATTCGCGTCCCCACATCGTGATGCCGTTCCGGCCCACCTTGAGGGGCTTCGATGTCCGCATGCACAGAAGGATCAGGTCGTCTTCCCGCGCCGTGCGCTTGCCCGTCTCAGGCAGGAACTCGTTCCACGCCTGCATCCGCGTCATGCCCTTGGGAATGTCCTTCGCTTCGACTTCGGAATGGTTGAACACCTCCAGGATCCACTCCTCCACGACCTGGTCGAACTGCGCCAGCGTTGGGAGGTCCCCGGGACGGCCCAGCAGAGCCTTCAGTCGCGGCGGCTTCTCCAGGACGTTGCCGCCCCGGTAGGACGCCCACATCTTGCTGAACCACCCCTTCAGGGTCAGGAAGGACCGTTCGATCGGCTTCGACCGGGCGTTGTAGGGCCGGGCGAACGTCACCTTGATGTCCAGCCGCGCCGTCAGACTCCGCGTCCGGACGTCGTCCAACTGCTCGACCTTGACCGTCCGGGGCCGACCGCCAGCGAAGTCCTGGCTGCGGAAGTCCTTGCCGTTGTCCAGCGACAACTTCTCCGGCAGCCCGAAGCGCTTCACGCCCCGCTGGAACGCCATGAAGATCGTGTCGCTGTTGGGGTTCAGGCTGACGTGCCAGCCCACCCAGGCCCGGCTGCGGATGTCCTGGAAGACGGTCAGCCATGGGAAATGCGGCCGCCCGTCCGGACCCCGGACCGCGATGTCCACCTGGTGGTGGTCCGCAACCCAGATCGCGTTGCTGCAAACTTCCGTATAGCCACGGCGAATGAACGGGCTGGCCTTGTCCTCCCAGGCCTTCTTGCCCTCGCGGGCCAGGACGACGCTCGCTTGCGGCAACTGCTCTGCGTGGCGGTAGAACGTCTGCAGGCTGGGCATCACGAGGCCCTTCGCCCTGGCAACTTCCTGAGTCATGGACCAGCACAGCCGCACCGTCCGGCGCGACTGGTCCAGGTACAGATGGTCGAAGTACTCGCGCAGTTCGTCCGGGATCGTCTGGCCCTTCTGGTCCCGCAGGCAGGTGCCCGGGACCAGCGCCGCGATCCCGCCCTGGCGATGCTCAGCGACCCAGCGATACAGCGTCGAGCGCGTCACCTGCAGGTCGGGGTGAGTCGGGTTCCAGGCGGCCGCGAAGGCCTCCACGTCGCCGCCGGCACGCCGGTAGGCCTCCCAGGCCTCGACCGCCTGCAGGCGCTGGCTGGCGACCTGCCGGCCATGGTCCGGGACGCTCATCCAGGCCGCGTTGTCGGCGGGAAGGCTGAATTCCGGGGTGGGGTCTGCTGTCACCAGGAAGACGGGAGGGGTTCCGGAGCGGCGGGCCTTGTACGCGAGCACGTCCAGGCGGTGAAATAGGAGGTGTCTGCCGCCGTTTCCGCCTTCGTCCTGGATGCGCCAACCTTCCCGGCGAGCAATCGAGCGCACATGGCGCTCGGACACGCCAAGAACGATCCGACCTTCGCTACTCGTCAGCCACTCTGAAGTCACGCAACCACCTGTCATATAACCAGGATCCGACCTTCAGACCGCCGATCCGACCTTTGATCCGACCTTGGCTGAAGGTCGGATCTCCATTTCGCAGGTCATGTATGCCCGGAAATGCTCACCCACCGAGCACCTCCAGAGCCCTCTTTTCCCACCAGGAATTGAGGTGGCATCCTGGCGCGAGGGTGCCGAGGAAGTTCACGCAGGATTCAGGTGCCTCGCTGAAACTGGCAGAGTCGCATCCATCGAATCCAAGGCAGACGACCTGTCGCATCAGGTGACCGTCGCCGAACTCGTATTCCACCAGGCCGCAGAAGTGGAGAGGCTCCGTGAAGCAATGCGGAGCCCGCGACATGCAGCGTTGCCGGAACGAAGGATGCGTTGCCGCAAAGACGAGTCGGTATCCAGGAGGCGCAGGAACTACTTGAAGAATTTGAGACCGAATGACTACAAGATCTCCCCTCGGATCGCTCATGCCAGGCCTCCTGCGACGGCCAGCAGCCCTGCGATGACTACGGCGAGCGCGGCTCCGACGAGCCCCCGCACCAGTTCGCTCGGGTGCGAGGCCACCCGAACCAGGGCCGTGCGCGAGGCCACGCCCTGGATTTCCAGTCCGGCTTCGGGAGCGTGGGCGTAGCACCATGCCACCAACTCCCGCGCATCCACGCCCAGGCGGCTGGCCATGTGCTCCATGCCCACCCAGCCGTCCCGGCTCTTGACCTCGGCCACCGCGGCCAGCCACGCGTCCACGAACGCCGCCGGCGTAAGTTCGCTCGTTGTCATCCCAGCACCCCCGTTTCAATCGCGGCGTTCACCGCGCGCAGCGTCCGTTCCCGCCCGGCCAGTTGCCGACGTTGCTCCTCGACCAGCCCCAGTTCCTGCCGCACCTGGTCCGGCACCACCAGCACGGCGCCACACCCCTCGGCGACCGCCCGCAGCGCGCCCCACCGGCCCGTGGCCTGGGCAAACGCGGGCAGGTACTCCAGGGGAAAGCGGTGCAAGGTCTTCGTGGGGGCGGTCCAGGAGTCCAACTGTGCCAGCGAGATCTCCGCTCCCAGCAACGTCGTCATCCGCGACGCCACCTGGTCCCGCGGGAACAGCGACAACCGAAGGTCCTCGGCCAGGGCACGCTTGACCACGGACGCCATCTCGCGCGCGCGGTCCATGCGTTCGACCAGGTCGAACAGCAGGAGCTGCCCCGGAACCGGAGGTTTCGCCTTGCGCGGCATCGGTCACCCTCACGCAGCGGCAGAACGCCGCCGCACCGTCGTCCCGACCTGTCCGTCCAACGCGGAAACTCGGACATTGACCGGGGGGTTCTGCTGGGAGACACTTACCGGCGTAAGTCGTCGCTGCGGGCGGATCGACTCAACGGGGACGCCGAGCAGGGCGGCCACGTGGGCCAGGATGCGGTTGGCTGGCGCGTGCCCGTGGATTGCCTGACTGATTCTTGGTCGGCTGACGTGCAGGTCATGCGCGATCGAGGTTAGGGTGTGGCCTCGCGACAGGAGGGACAACCGGATCGCGTCGCCCTCGCTGACCGGGACCAGGATGGTGCGCCGGCCGTCGGTGACCGTTGGAGTGCGCTGGAGCATCTGGACACCTCCGATGTCCGGCTAACGCCGGTAACTCGGTTATCTTCTCCCAAGTGGGAGAGTGAGGTCAAGGAAAAAATCTCGCTTTGGGAAACTATAGGGAAAGACTAGGCGTTCTGGTGAAGGAGCACGGCTCCATCAAAGCCCTTGCTTCGGCGTTGGGATTGCCCTACGGGAGCCTCCATCACTACGTGAAGGGCGATCGAGAAGTCTCCCAGCGGTTCCTCGAAGCCCTGCATTCCCGATTGGGAGTCTCGATCGCCTGGTTTCTGACGGGCGAAGGCCCGATGCGGGTCATAAACGTGCAACTGCACGACCAGGTCCACGTGTCGGACGATCTGGAGTTGGAGATCGTCCCGGCGCCTGGTCACGCCTGGTTGCGCTTCCTGGTAGAAGCCGATTGCAACGCCGACGTGACCGATCGGGACCTCGCGGATCTGGTTCAGACGATGACCAGGTGGTGGGCCCAGGCCGATCCAGACGAACGTACCTATCTGCGCGTGGCCCTCCGGCGCGCCGTGCCGGAGATCGATAGGAAGTCCAACCAGGAGAAGTAGGAATGGTCAGATTGTCTGGAATGCTTGCGGGTCTGCTGTTGCTTGCCGGGTGCGCTACTGGCAACAACCTCGCCATCACCTACCACCACTGGGAGCCCGATGAGAAGGCCTACTGGATGACCACCATCATCAGGAACCCGGATGCGGATGATACTGCCTCGCTCTGGCGTTGCATGAACTACTCCGACGGCCCCGCCTGCGTGCAGGTGAAGATGGTGTACTGCAACCGCAACACCGGCGTTTGCGAGTTCAAGGTGACGACCGTGGATGGAAGTGACCGCGTCATCGACGCTGCGCAGCCACCTTCCAGCGGCCTGCTGAAACTGAAGTGACGAACGATGCAACGGCGTACTCGAGCGCGCCCTGAGCCGTGGCCAAGTATCTCCCTCGGTCCATCATTCTCGTGGTGAGTTCACTGGAGCAGTTTCCCATGAGCGGTCGTCGTGGGTTCTTCGTGGTGATTGAAGGTCTGGACGGATCCGGGACCAGCACGCAGGTGCAGCTGCTGGCCGAACGGATGCGCAGCGAGCATCCAGATCTCCCAGTTGCGGTGACCGCCGAACCCAGTTCGGGGCCGGCTGGTTCGTTGATCCGCCAGATCCTCAAAGGACGCGTGACGACCGTGACCGCTCTGGGCCAATCCCAGCCCTTTGATCGCAAGGCGCTGGCATTGTTGTTCGCCGCGGATCGCTTGGACCATGTCGCCTGCGAGATCGAACCCCTGGTCCAGGCGGGGTGGCTGGTGGTGTCCGACCGCTACGTATGGTCGTCCCTTGCCTACCAGTCGCTGGACGCTCCCATGGAATGGGTGGCTCAGATCAACCGGTTCGCGCCGCCACCCGATCTGCTGATCATGCTGAACATCCCGCACGCCGTCGGCCTATCGAGGGTGAACGCTACTCGACCTGGTCGAGAAATCTTCGAGACCGAGGAGTTTCTGGCAAAGGCTGAGGTCGCGTACCAAGAGGCGATGGCCGAATGGCGCGCTACCCCTGTTTGCATCCTTGATGGAACTCGCTCCAAGGAGGATGTGGCTGAAGACGTGTGGGTCGCCGTCCGCCAGATTGTCCTTAAGACCAGTTCTTTGGCCGATGAAAACCGCTTGAATTGGATTTGAACCTGGGTTGACTACGATACGGACTTTCCCGTCCGTCTCATATTGGTTGTGGAACACTTCTGAAAATTCCCATTCAGGGTGTTAAACCCATGGCACCAAGACTGCCGGTACGTGATCGCGACTCAGCGAGTCTCACCGCGGCGTTCCGGGTTGTTCCGGGGGGTCCCGTGACGTTCCGGGTCCAGTCCCATTCTCAGTGGTGAATCACAACGGGCAAGTGACGGTGTGCGCGCCCAGGCCGTCGAAGGAGTTCACGGCGAAGCCGTTCCACTGGACCGCGGGGTCGAAGGCGGTCGTGGCGGTGGGGTTGCCGACGGTGATGCCGCACTTGCGGCGCAGGGTGTGGTCCACGGTGAAGGTCGGGTCGGTGGCGGCAGCGCCCCAGCCGGTGCCCGGGTCGAACCCGATCTGGCCGAAGGTGTCCACCACGACGCTGCCGCATTCGAGGGCGAAGGCGTCGTCGCCGTTGTGGTTGACCGCGGCGATCAGGCCGTTGCACTTGTCCTTCAGGGGTGACGCGGCCGACGTGCTGCACACGACCCAGGTCGCGCCGGGGGCCAGGGTGCCGCTGGCGGCCAGGGGTGAACTGGTGGTGATGCCCGTTCCGCCGTTTGCGTACAGTTTCAGCGTGCAGGTGCTGAGGTCCAGGGGGGTCGCGCCGCCGTTGTAGATTTCCAGCGCCTTGTTGAAGCTGGTTCCCTCGACGTACTCGCTGATGAACACGCCACCGGCCGCCACCACGCCGACGTGCGTCGGCAGGGTCAGCATCGAAACGCCCAGGGTCGCCCGGATGGTGGTGTCGCCGTCGGCAACGCCGTGGACCGTCACGGTCGCCTGCATGGACCGGGGAGCCACGTCCACGGAGGCGGGAACGGTCGCCTGGGCGGTCGCGTCCGACGCAAGGGTGATGGTCACCGCCGCCGCGCCGTAGTTCGGGAGGTCCGTGGTCAGGGTCCAGGTTGCGTCCGCGCCCGGCGCCACGTTGATTTCGTCCGGCGTGCCGGCCTGCAGCGTCGGCGTTTCCGATGCGCCCACCACGCGGACGTCCGCCGTCAGCGTCGTGGCGTCCAGCTGGGCCGTCAGCGTCACGGTCACGGCGCCGGCGACCTTGGCGATCACCGGGACCGTCGCCTCCAGCGCGCCGGCGGCGATCACCACGTCGCCGCCGTTCGGGAGGTCCACCAGATCCGGATGGGCCGAGGCCACCAGGATCGTGACGGGACTGTCCACGACCCGCAGCAGCTTGACCTTCAGGGCCGGGATCGTGTCGCCTGTCTCGCCTTCCAGGGCAAAGGCGATCGCGGGCCCGAACGACACCAGTCTGGGCACGCCGGGCGCCCGGACCAGGTCGCCCTCGGACCGGGGCTCGATCTTGCTGTTGTCGTTGCCCCAGCGCAGCACGCCCGTCAGGGTCGTGAACACGTCGTCCACCAGGGGGAACGGTGAGGCCAGGTGGATGAAGTCGTTGATTCGCAGGATGCCGGCGACCACGAACTCGTTCAGCGGTGTCTTGTCGCCACCGACCAGGGCCGGGTTCACGTCGGTCACGGTCACGTTGGACACGCGAACCAGCACGCCCTCGAGGGCCGCGGCCCGCGCACCGCCGGTGGCCACTTCCGCGGCCGTGACGTCCACCGGGGCAGGGCCCCCTTCGCCCGTCGAGTTCACCACGACAGTCGTCAGCTTCGACAGTTCGATCTGGCCGTGGAAGTCCGTCACGGTTCCGTCCACGTCCACCCGGTCGCCCGCCGCGGGCATGGGCGTTCCCCTGGGGTGATAGCAGTACAGGCCGGAATTGTTCGCGCTGCCGTTCCAGGCGGCGTCGGAGGGCACCACCTGGACGTTGAAGCCCTGGGGCACGCCGGCTGCCAGGCCGACGCCGGTCACCAGAACGTTCTGCAGACGCACGGTCTCGCCCAGGGCGAACCGCAGGGTCTTCACGTCATAGATGGTCCCCGGGCAGGACTGGATGCCCGGGTTCGAGACCAGCGGGCAGGAATCGCATACGTTGCCCTTGCCGTCGCCGTCCGTGTCCAGGCCGTCGTCCGGCACCGTCGGGCACTTGTCCGTCGCGTCCGGGATCAAGTCGCCGTCCAGGTCGTCGGCGCGCAGGGCACGGCAGGTGGCGGTGCCGGCGTCCATCGGGCACGGGTCGCAGGCGTCGCCCAGGCCGTCCAGGTCCCAGTCTGCCTGGCCGTCGAGGTCCAGGGGGCGCGCGGGGTTGAACACGCGCGGGCAGTTGTCGTCGGTGTCCAGGATGCCGTCGCCGTCCATGTCGTTCGCCTTCGGCAGGCCGTCATACTCGCCGGTTCGGGCCGGCACGCACGACGGTTCCCCCGTGGGGTCGTCGCAGAAGAACAGCCCGTAGCCCGCGCCGGCGGTCAGGGTGGCCAGCGTGGACCCGGTTTCGCGGGTGACGCAGACCCGCTTGGTCACGCCGCAGACGTTCAGTTCGTCCTGGCAGTCGGCGGCATCGGCCGTCAGCGCCTTGACGACCTCCTTGTCGCCGTACAGGGCGGTTCCGCCCCGGAGGACCAGCAGCACGTCCTGCGGCGCGGCGTTCAGCACGGCGCGCTCGTCTGCGTGGACGCTGGCGTTCCACAGCGCCACGTCACCCAGGCGACCGACCGCCAGGACCCCCAGTTTGTCGTCCAGCTTGAAGGCCTTGGCGTTGTTGATCGTGGCCATGTCCAGCAGATCGCGGTCGTTGAAGAACGCCCCCAGGTTGGTGGCGTTGAACTGGTCGGCGCAGTGCAGTTCGCGCACGATGTTCATCGAGCCGGACGCGGTCCAGTCGGTGCCGATGCCGATGTTGTGCCCCAGGCGCGCGTAGACCGTCACGGCGGCGGTGTTGCCGTACAGGTCGATGTTGCTGCGCGGGGCCCAGATCAGGGATTCGAACCGGCCGCTCATGGCCGCGATGTCCGACGCCAGGACCCCGATGCCGTGGATGAAGCCGTTGTGGGGCAGCATGGCATCGACGCCACCCTTGGAGGTCGAGGCGATGCACAGCACCTCGTTGCGGGCCGCGGCGTTGACGCCCTCGGCGACGTGGGGCACCCAGCAGGCGCCGGCGGCGACCTCGACGGCGCTGGGCAGGGACGGGTAGCCGCACCCGGAGGTCAGCATGACGCCGCTGCTGTCGCCCAGGGGGAAGGTGTCGTAGGTCGCCTTTCGCGTCGCGTCGATACCGGCCATCATGTCCTTGTCCAGGTTGCGCAGCAGGCCGTCGGCCTTGCCCGAGCCGAACATCGTGGTGGTTCCGGCCAGGACGTTCCGCAGTTCGCCCCAGGCCTCCTGGCCGCTGGTGCTGGGCACCGGGATGTCCGGCTTGGTGTCGGTCCCGACCCGCCACTCGTGCCGGTGGTCGTAGCGGACGGTGCCGTGGTTCTTCGGCGTGTTGCCGGTGAACGTGATGTGGTCGTGGCCGTTGATGAGGCCCGGGGTGACCACGACGTCGCGGCACAGGACCTTCGTGGCGCCGACGGCATCGGCGATTCCCGCGAGGGCGTTGCAGCCCACTGCCGCGATGGTCCCGTCGGGGCCGATCAGGATCTGGCCGTCGCGCAGGAAGCCGTCGACCGTGGCGTCGCGGGGCACCAGGATGTGGCCCTGGATCAGGCGCCACGCGCTGCCGGCTTCCACGATGCAGGCGCCGCTGGCGGCACCGGGCGGCGTGTTGGCGCAGATGCCGTCCTCGGGCAGGTCGGGCACGTCGGTGGCGTCGTTCGTTTCGGTGTCCTGTGCGGCATCCGTGGGCGTGACGTCGATCGAAGCATCGGCATCCGGGTCGACCGCATCCGGGTCCACCCCGTCCGGATCCACGCCGTCGGGTTCCACTCCATCCGGGTCCACACCGTCCGGCGTCGCCCCGTCAGGTCCCGGATCGAACAGCGTGTTGTCCAGGGTCGCGCCGTCGCGTCCGTCGGCGTAGGGCACGTCCCTGGCGTCCGCGTCGCCGGTATTGTCCGGGAGGTTCCCGCTGAAGTCGTTCGTCGTGTCTCCCCCGCCGCAGGCCGACGCCAGGACCAGGGTCGCAAGCAGTGCCAGGTGTGTCGCATGGAACCGGTTCATCGGATCCTCCCGAAACGCAGGGGCCGAAGAATACCGGGTCGGCGGACTCCGCGAAACCACATTCGACAAAAATATTGGTGGCTCCGGATCGAGGGAATGTCCTTTCGACGGCAGTACCTGCGGTTTCGCGACTCTCCTTGACGCGCCGGGCGCGGGCGCGACCCGCTTCGAGGGGGGAGGGACGCTCCCCCGGTCGCATTCGGGGCCCCGGATCGGTATGCTGCCGTCCGCTGGTTCGGAGTGGACCTTGCTCGGAGCGCTCCTGATCGTCGTGGCCATCGTCCTGGCGCCGATCCCGGCCCTGGCCTTCGGACCCATCGCCCACCTGGACATGGGGCTGGAACTGCTGGGTTCGGCCAGCCTGTTCGCCGCGGGGGTCACGCGCCTGATCCGTCGCTATCCCGACGCCTTCCTCCGCGGCACCCTGGACCCGGATCGCTCCCTGGCCAAGAACCTGGCGTCCTACGAGCGGCACTCCCACAACTGGCAGCATGCGTTCCAGCAGTACCAGGCCGCCCGCACCGAGGAGGAGCGGGCCGCGTTCCTGGGCTACCTGTGCCACCTCGCCGCCGATGCGGTCGCCCACAACAGTTTCGTGCCGTTGCGCATGGTCCAGTCCTGGCGGAACCCGACGGCGGGCCACCTGTACTGGGAAATGCGTCTGGATGCCCAGGTCCGACGGATGACGGGGGCATCGCTGCTGTGGCTGGCGGATCCCACCCAGCCGGCGCACCGCGACTTCCTGCGCCGGACCGTGCGGCCCAGCCTGCCCGGGAAGGGGTGGCAGGTCCACGTGACGGGGTTGGTGCTGCGCGTCCAGCGCGGTCGTGTCTACGGGAACGCGGCCGACCTCGTGGATCGGCGGTCGCGGATCCCCTTGGACGCCGCCGACGTGCAGTGGTCGCGGTCGATGGCGATGGCGGCCCAGCAGGAGATCCTGACCGCCCTGGGGGATTCGGCGGCCCTGGGGATCGATCCCCGGGGCATCGGGGCCCTCCGGCAGGCCCGGACGCTGCGGCGCGAACTCCGCGGACTGCGGACGGACGGCGCCCACGACGAAATCGACCGTCGCCTGGAGGCCGCCCAACGGCAGTTTCAGCAGATGGTCGTCCCCGGGATGGGCGATGGGTCCGATGCGGGGTTGACCATCGGCCCCCGGACGGCGATCCTTCGCAAGTGAGCAACGCCTCCTCGGTCCTCTTCACGCCCGTCACGTCGCGCCTGGCACACTCCTCCCTGGGGTTCCACTCGGCTTACGGGGGCCTGGCCCCCTGCGAGCGCGCCCCGATGCCGGAGGAGGGCAGGGCGATGCCGCGCACCCTGGAGTCCGGTCGCGGCCTGGGGGATTTCGACGTCGTCTGGGTCACCATCGCCTGGGAACTGGAAGTCCTGGATGTCGCGCGGGCATTCCGTGCCTCGGGGCTGGAACCGGTGCGGTCCCTCCGGCCTCCGACCGATCCCCTGGTCATCGCGGGCGGGCCCCTGACCCTGTCGAACCCCGACCTGGTGGCGGCCTTCGCCGACGCGGTGTTCGTGGGCGAGGCGGACGGGGCGTTCGGGGACCTCGCCGCCGCGGTGGGCCAGGCGCGCGACCGGGACGACGCGCTGGTGCGCCTTGCCGCGGTGCAAGGCACCTGGGTGCCCGCGATCCACGGGATTCAGGGGCCCCCGGGACCGCCCATGCAGGCGCCCGCCGGCAGCCCTCCCTCGCGCTCGGTGATCGTCGGCGCTCCCAACGAGTTCGGGGACGCCTTCATCGTCGAGATCGGCCGGGGCTGCCCCCGGGGATGCACGTTCTGCGTGGCCCGCGGCGGGTCGCGGCGGGCGTCGTTCCACCCGGCGCAGGCCATCCTGGACGCCGTGCCGCACGGGACCCCGCGGGTGGGTCTGCTGGGGGCCTCGGTGTCCGATCACCCGCAACTGCTGGAAATCGTGGAAGCGCTGCACCAGCGCATGGTCGGAGTCACGCTGGGCTCGGTCCGCGCCGACCGGGTCACGCCGGAACTGCTGGACCTGTTGTCCCGCTCGGGCCTCAAGACGCTGACCGTGGCCGCCGACGGCCCCTCGGAAGCGCTTCGTGTCTCGCTGCGAAAGGGCATCACGGCCGACCACCTGCGGCACTGCGCCGACCTGGCCCGCGCCCACGGCATCGGCCGCCTGCGCCTGTACGTCATGGTGGGTCTGCCGGGCGAAACCGACGCGGACATCGAGGAACTGGCCGTCCTGGTGCGGGACCTGTCCTCCCGGGTGCGCCTGGCGGTATCCGTGTCCCCCTTCGTCCCCAAGCGCTTCACGCCGCTGGCCGACGCACCCTTCGCCGGTGCCCGGGAAATCAAGAAACGCCTGGCCCTGCTGACCCGCAGGGTCGGTGGCGCCGGCATGCTGAAGACGACCAGCCCGCGGCAGGCCGAACTGGAGTGGCGGCTGTCCCACGTCCGGGGCGATGCGGCGGAAGCGGTGATTCGGGAGATCCTGCCGTAGTTCCCCCCCCGAATCGTGCGATACTGGCGTGCCGCATGGGGAAGGTCATCCGATGAAGACGCGCCCGACGTTCGTCCTGCTGTCGCTCGGGGTGGCCTGGGTAGCCGGGGGTTGCGGGGGCGCAGTTTCCCCGGACCGCGGGCAGGCCGGCGACATCGCGGACTCCTTCGAGGCCGCGCCGAACGATCTGCCGGGCATTCCCGACGTTCCCGAAACGGTCGATGTCGATTCCGGCCCGCGGGGCGATTGCCCCGTGTGCATGTTCACGATCAGCGCGGGCAGGGTCGGGGCGATGGTGGAAATCCCGGACGGCGCCCAGGTCGAGCAGATGTACGGGGCCAACGACCTGAGCCTCACGGACCGGTCCTATGGCTTGATGGTATCGCGCACCGGGATCACGCGGCGTCTGTGGAGCGTCACCCTGCCGGACGGATCCGTGGCGACGATCCACCCCGACAACGTTTCGGCCCAGGCGCAGTTCCAACCGACGGTCACGGGCGCCTACCTCATTGCCCTGGAAATCGAGGGCGGGACCGGGTGCATCCAGACCTGCCTGAAGACCGTGAACGTCGTTCCGCTGAAAGGGTGCGTGGTCGAACTGACGTGGAACACGCCGTCGGACTCCGACCAGACGGACACGTGCCCCAGTGGCCCGATGGGGAGTGATTGCGGCTCGGACATGGATCTGCACGTTCTGCACCCTCTGGCCGCGGGACCCGGGGGCCAGCCCCTCGGGTATTTCGCCGTGCAGTACGACTGCTACTGGATGAACTCCAACCCGACGCCCTGGGACGTGGGACATCCGGAGGATTCTGGATACCAGCCCCACCTGTTGCGGGACGACGTGGACGGCGCGGGACCCGAAATCTTCCACTACGCGCTGCCCCCGTCGGACACGTGCTACCGCGTGGGCGTTCACTACTTCGACGATCACGGCTGGGGCCGGTCGTACCCGACCCTCCGGCTGTATCTGGACGGCGGCGCCATGCCGGTCTACGAAACGACGCTGGCCCAGGCGATGATCATCGGGGACCTGTGGGACGCGGGCAGCCTGTGCTGCGGGAACGCATCGCAGCCCTTCACGCCGTTCACGGCCGCGGGCAGCCAGGAACCCGTCATCTTCCCGAAGTACCCGTCGCCGTTCCCGTAGCCTGTCCCGGGAAGGAGGATGCGATGCGTCGTGCCAGCCTGCTCGTGGTCGTCGGGTTCGCCCTTGCCTGTGGCGGCGAACCCGCAAACGGCCGGGATGCCGCGGATGTGACTTCTGATTCCTGCGGTTCCGGACTGGACTGCCCGCAGCCGGACCCGGGGAGCGAGGAAGGCGATCTGACGCTTCCCGGAGACGCCGCCAGCCTCGTCAGTCGCGGCGTCCATTGCGAATTGACCTGGACCACCCCGGGTGATGCGAATCAGCGGGACAGTGGTCCGGGCCTGGGCGCCGACATGGACCTGCACTTCCTGCACCCGCTGGCCACCGGCTCCGACGTGGACGGCGATGGACAGCCTGATGGCTGGTTCGACCCCACGCACGACCTGTTCTGGGCCAACATGCATCCGACCTGGGAAACGTCCGACCCCGCGGCGTGCGGACCCTCGCTGGACCTTGACGACACCGACGGCTCCGGGCCCGAGAACACCAACGTGGAACCGTTCCGGAACGGGGGCGTCTACCGCGTCGGCGTCCACTACTGGGACGAGCATGGTTTCGGGCCTTCCCGTCCTCGCGTCAAGTGCCATATGGGGGGAACCCTGGTGATCGACAGCGACCTCGAAGCCCTGGGACGATCGATGCACCCCGGTGATCTGTGGGAAGTGGCGACGTTCAAATGGCCCCAGGGCATCGCGGCGGTCGTCCTGAACACGGACGGCACCTTGAAGATCACTCCGAACTACAGCAACCCGAACTATCCGCTCGGCTCCGTCAAGCCGACGCTTTGAGTTCCCCCCGGCATCAACTTCGGTGCGTCAATAAGGCGTGGGGCCCCCGACGCTGTTCCCGGGGGAGTGCCGTGGGTCCGTCGGGGGGGCCGGCAGAGCGACTTGGCGTCCCCGCCCGAAGTGGCTCGAGGACCTGACCCGGAGTCGGAGCGTAAAGCCGCGCCGATGCGGGCACAGGCAGACTCACGCAGACCAGGGCGGTTCGTGCCCGTCAGCGGCGCGGTAGCTCCGGCGGAGGCGAAGGTCCCGAGCCACTCGGGAAGGGGCGGGGGGGGATGCTCGGAGCGGAGCCGGCCCCCCCGCCGGACCCTTCGCCGGAGGGGTGCGCGCCTCAACCCCGCGATCCCAATCCTAGGCCAGGTCCAGCCGCTCCAGATCGTCGTCCTCCAGCCCGAAGTAGTGGCCCACCTCGTGCAGCAGGGTGATTTCGATCTCCTTGACCAGTTCGTCCTTGTCCTGGCACTGGCGTTCGATGTTCTTCTGGTACAGGTGGATTTTCGGCGGGATCTGCGTCCAGGGATCCGACCCGGTGCGTTCCGTGATCGAGTACCCGTCGAAGGCGCCCATGATCAGCGGTGACAGGTTGCTTTCCTCGGTCATCTTGGTGTCCGGCAGGTCCGACACGAAGATTTCCACGTCTTCCATGCGCTTGCGGAACTCGTCGGGCAGCAGCGCCATGGCCTTCTTGACGGCGGCGTCGAACACCTTGCGCGTCACGCGGATGGGCAGCGGGCACCCCTCGGGGTCCAGGCGATGGGCGTGGCGGTAGGCGTTGTCCGCCTGGCGGATCCGGCCGTCCATTTCCAGCAGCACCGCGCGCACGTAATGGGCCTCGGGGTTTTCCGGGTCCAGTTCCAGCGCCCGCTCGACGTCGGACTGGGCCTCCTCGATCTGGTTTTCTTCCAGCAGGCAGTTCGCACGGGCCGAGTACGCGTCGGACCATTCCGGGTCCAGTTCGACGGCACGGTCGTACAGTTCCACCGCGTAGTCGACGTCGCCGACGCGAAGGGCCGCGTCCCCCATCAGGGCCATGACCTCCGCCGAGTCCGGGAATTCCTGCTCCAGGCGTCCCAGGAGCACCCAGGCCTGATCGATTTCGTCGGCGGCGATCATCTCGTACGCCGAATCCAGTTGGGACTGCAGTTCGTTGGAAACTTCGGCCATCTTCACTCCGCGTCCACCACCGTGGCCACGAGGGCCTCCACGGCGGCGACGTCATCTTCCTGGCAGTAGATCCGCAGCACCCGCTTGCGGCGGGCCTGACGGACGTACAGATCACTATACACTTCGACGGGCACGACGGTGCGTCGCGATCCCGCATGTGCAACCCGCACCAGCAGCGGCGGCCCGATGCGCGACCGCCGGCCGCCCGGAAAGTCGCGGCTGAACTCGATGCCCGACTCGACCCACTCGCAACTGGCCGGGAGGTCGGCATCCAGGGACGCGCGCAGGCGCTCCAGGGTGTCCGCCTCCTCGTCCCACGCCTCGACGGCCAGGGGCAGGGGCCGGCCCTCCACGACGCGCCGGGCCGAAGGATCGCCGGATGCCCGCAGGTGCGCCAGGAACCACTCGTCGTCGCAGGCCGTGAACCCCTCCGGATCCGCCGGGACCGACAGTCCCCGTCCCTCGCCCTCCAGGAAGCGCGCCAGCAGGCGGTGGTACGACATCGTCCGCTGGTGCGCGTACACCATCAGGAACATGTGGTACCGCGACAGCAGGAAGTCCTCGAAGGCGAAGATCGCCGACGAGTCCAGGGCCAGGCACCACGCGCCGTCGACCGGATGGGCGCCCATGTGGGACAGCAGCCAGTCCTTTTCATAGTGGCCGTAGGACACGCCCGTGAAGTAGGAGTCGCGTTTCAGGTAGTCCATGCGGTCCACGTCGATCTCGCCCGCGATCAACTGGCGCATCAGGCCCAGCGCGCTGCGGTGGCCGAAGCGGAACACGTCCTCGCCGTCCTCGCCCAGGACCAGGGCGACGTCCTCGGCCCGCACGCCTTCGTCGGCGAAGGCCTCGCCCAGGACGTCGTGGAGGTCGCTGTTCAGCAGCAGCCAGCGCGTCATTTCCTCGTGGGTGGCGCGGCGCGCGGGATTGTCGGCCGCAGGAGGCGAGGGGAGGTCCCCCAGGCGCGGCAGCAGTCCCTCGCCCGTGTGGGACATCGGCCCATGGCCCAGGTCGTGCAGCAGGGCGGCCAGGCGCAAGGTCGCGCGGGCACGCCGCAGGTCGGCCGCCGGCACGCCCTCGAGGTCCGGCGCCACGGCGTCGAAGGCCTCGCCGGCCAGGTGCATCGAACCGACCGAATGGAGGTATCGCGTGTGGGTGGCGCCCGGGAAGGTGGCCTCGGAAAACCCCAGTTGGCGGACGCGCCGCAGGCGCTGGACCAGCGGGTGATCCAGGACGCGCTTCTCGGCCGGGCGGACGTTGAGGGGGCCGAAGATCGGGTCGCGGATTTCCATCGGAGCGGAACCCCTACCTTCCGCCGCTGCGCGCATAGGTCACGCGGCCGCCGCGGATGGTCATCTCGGCGCGGCCCGCGAAGGTCGTGCCCAGGAACGGGCTGCTCTTGCCACGGGACGCCAGCGACGCCGCGTCGACCCTCCAGGGGGAGGCGCGGTCCAGCAGGACCAGATCGGCCGGGGCGCCCACGGCCACGGCGCCGCCGGTCAGGCCCAGCAGGCGGCGCGGGGCGACGGTCAGTGCGCGGATCGCGGTCACCAGGTCCAGTTCCTCGGCCCCGACCAGGCGGTTCAGGATCGGCCAGACCAGTTCGATGGTCGAGGCGCCCGGAACGGCCAGGTCGAACTCCAGTTCCTTGTCCTCGATGGCCCGCGGCGCGTGGTCGGAGACGATGGTGTCGATGGTCCCGTCGGCCAGGCCCGCCAGCAGGGCCTTCCGGTCCTCCTCGCTGCGGCAGGGCGGCCAGACCTTGGCGGCCGGGCTCCAGTCCGCGACGGAGTGCTCGGTCAGGGCCAGGTGGTGCGCGGTCACGGACGCGGTCACCAGGATGCCGCGCTTCTTGGCGTCCTTCACGATGCGCACGCCGGCGGCGCTGGTGATCTTCAGCAGGTGGGTCCGGGCGCCGGTCAGTTCGGCCAGCGCCACGTGGCGGGCCACCGCGGCCTCCTCGGCCGCGACGGGGGTCGCCTTCAGCCCGCGGATCGTCGCGATGTAGCCCTCGTGGGCCATCCCCGACGCCAGGGTGGGGTCCTCGCTGGTCAGCAGGATCGGCAGACGGAAGTTCGTGCCGTACTCCATGCACCGGCGCAGGAAGCCGGTCCGGGACACGTACTTGTCGCCCTCGCTGAGTGCCAGGACGCCCGCGTCGGCCATTTCGCCGATCTCGGCCATCGTTTCGCCGGCCAGGTTCTTCGACAGGGCGCCCAGGGGTCGCACGTCCACCTTGCCGCACCGGGCCGCCCGCTCCAGGACGAACCGGACCGTGTCCGCGCCGTCCACCGTCGGGCTGGTGTCGGGCCGGACGCAGACCGTGGTGTACCCGCCCGCGGCGGCCGCCGCCGACCCGGACGCCACGTCCTCCCGCTGCTCGTTGCCGGGCTCGCAGAAGTCCGCGTACAGGTCCACGAACGACGGCGCCAGCAGGTGGCCCCGGCCGTCGATCACCTCGACGCCCTCGGGTTCGTCCACCATGCCGGGGCCGGCGCGCTTCACCGTGGTGATGACGCCGTCTTCCCATTCCACGTATCCCCAGAAGCGCTTGCCCTTCTCGGGATCCAGGATTTCGCAATTGGCCAGTCGCGTGCGCATGCTCACGCCCCCTCCAGCAGGTGCGCGCTCAGCAGGTACAGGACCGCCATGCGCACCGCAACACCGTTTTCCACCTGCTCCAGGATCACCGACCGCCCGCCGTCCGCGACCTCGGGGGTGATTTCCACGCCGCGGTTCATGGGTCCCGGGTGCATCACGATGGCATCCGGTTTCGCCAGGCGCAGCTTGACGTCGTCCAGCCCGAAGAACCGCGCGTACTCGCGGTCCGAGGGGAACAGGTCCTTCCCCATCCGTTCCTTCTGGATGCGCAGCATCATGACCACGTCGGCGCCCTCGATGGCGGGCTCGATCCGATCGTGGACCGTCACGCTGGGGCCGAAGCGGTCCAGGAACGGCGGCAGCATGGTCCGGGGACCGGCCACGCGCACCTTCGCGCCCATCGTGGTCAGGCCCCACAGGTTCGACAGGGCGACGCGGCTGTGGCGGATGTCGCCGACGATGGCGACCTCCAGGCCCTCCAGGCTGCCCTTCTTTTCCTGCATCGTGAACATGTCCAGCAGCGCCTGCGTCGGGTGCTCGTGCTGGCCGTCGCCGGCGTTCACGACCGCGGCGTCCACGTTCTTCGCAAGGAAGTGGGGCGCGCCGCTGAAGGCGTGCCGCAGGACGATGACGTCGGGCTTCATGGCCATGATGTTCTGGGTCGTGTCCAGCAGCGTTTCACCCTTGCTGAGCGCCGAGGTGGACGCCGTGAAGGCCAGGGTGTCCGCGGACAGCCGCTTGGCGGCGACCTCGAAGGACATCCGGGTCCGCGTGGACGGCTCGATGAACATCAGGACCACAGTGATGCCGCGCAGGGTGGGCACCTTCTTGATGCGCCGCTGTCCCACGGCCTTGAACTCGCGCCCCAGGTCCAGGATCGTCTGGATCTGTTCCCGGGACACGCCCTCCAGGCCCAGCAGGTGATTCATCCGGGTGGTCATCGGGACTCCCTCTCGTAGATCACCACGCGTTCCGTGGCGCATCCCATCTCGGTCAGTTCGACCTGCACGGTCTCGCTGGCGACGGTGCCGATCGTCGCGCCGGTCACGTCGGCCTGGATCGGGTACTCCCGAAGGCCCCGGTCCACCAGGACGGCCAGGCGGATCAGCCGGGGCCGACCGAAGTCCACCAGGGCGTCCAGGGCGGCCCGGATGGTCCGTCCCGTGTACAGGACGTCGTCCACCAGGATGACATCCAACCCGCTGGTCTCGAACGGCACGTCCGTGTGGCGGACCACGGGCTGCTGCAGCCCCAGGAACGTGTCGTCGCGATAGAGGGTGATGTCCAGGACGCCCAGGGGCGGCGTCGGCAGGCCCCGGGCCCCGAAGCGTTCCTGCAGGCGGCGCGCCAGGTGGGCGCCGCCCGTCTGGATGCCGACCAGGCACGACTTGCCGCCCGCGACCAGCGGCACCAGCGCCTCGACCATGCGGTCCAGGGCCGCGTCCAGCGTGGCTGCGTCCATGATGATCTGTTTTTCGACGAGTGTCTTACCGGGCATGCTACCCCCGTTGGCGGTCGCCGGCCGGAGTCTAGACGGGATAAGTCGCCTTTGCAACGGCGGGCTACTTCAGCAGTGCGGCGGCCTTTTCTTCCAGCGCGTGGCCCTTCGGGACGATGTCCAGGATCGTGCGGGCCTTCAGCCGGGCCTCGTCCTTGCGCCCCGCCTTCCCGTCGGCCTGGGCGGCGTCGTAGATCTTCTGGGCCATGACCAGGCACTTGTCCAGGATGGTCCGGGCCATGTCGTCTTCGGGACGGAAGGTCAGTGCCTTCGTCGCGCTCTGGGCCGCCAGGCCGTAGTCGGCGTTCTGGATGGCGGCGGCGGCGCGGCTGCGGAACGTGTCCCCCAGCAGCATCCGGAGTTCGGGGGCGTAGTGCCCGTTGATGTCGGAATCCAGCCGCAGGGACGCCGAAAGGGCCGCTTCGGCGCGGTCCAGGCGCTTGCCGGCCAGGGCGGCCTTCCCCTCGCTGTAGGCCACGGCGAACCGGTCGATGCGGTCCGCCAGCGTCTGCGCGCGGGCCGGGTCGTCGCCCCGGCTCCGGGTCCCGCGCAGGGTCGCCGATGCCTGCTGGAACAAGCCCTTGTCGTACGCCGACAGCGCCTGGGCCAGATCCGCCTTGCCGTTGCGGGCCGGGGCAGGAGGGGGCGCGGCGACGACGGCCGGGGCGACGGCGACCGGGGCTGCGGCCGGAGCGACCGCGGAGGTGGCCGCGGTCGGTCGGGGGGCCGGCGGTTCCACCGCGACCCCGGCTGCGTACAGTTCGTCCCGCATCGCCAGCACGCGCGGATCCTCGGGGTGGTTGGCGATCAGCGCCACGAAGTCCTGGCGGGCCTCGCTCTTCCGGCCTTCCCGCACCTTGGCCCGGATTGCGTCGATTTCGTCGCCGATGTGCCGGGTGTCCAGGCCGGCCAGCTCCTGCCGTGCCTCGGCGAAATAGACGCTGGTATCCGGAATGCGCGACAGCATGCCGCGAGCGCCGTCGGGGGTCCCCTTCTGCACCAGGTCCCGCGCCGCGGCCAGCAGCGACGCCGCGCGCTTTTCGTCCCGCGCCCGGGCGCCGGCCTCGTCGATGCCCGGGAGGTCCGGGACCTGCTCCTTCGCGGCCGCCAGAAGGGTGAGGGCCGGGTCCCACTGGCGATCCTGGATGGCTCGGGTCGCGCGGGCCATCAGCGCCGCGCCGTCCTCCCGGGCTGGCGTGGCTTCCGGCGCCGCCGTCGGGGCGGGGGCCTCCTCGCCCAGCGGCAGGATCCGGATCCCGAAGCCGAACTGGGCGACCGCCAGCGACAGGACGATCGCGATTGCCACGACGCCCGCGACGAGCCCCGCCCGGAATCGCCTCGGCGGCGCGGAGGGAACGTCCACGACCTCGATTCGCGGCGCCTGCCGGGGATGGATGGTCTTCGGGGCGGGCGCCTTCGGTGTCGTCGGCGTCGGAGCGGCCTCGGGGACCATTTCCACGGCCCGGGTCCGGTCCTCGTCGTCCTCGACCGCCGGGGCCTCCCCGCCGACGAACTCCAGCACGCTCTGGCCCGCCTCGATGCGCATGCCCGTCTGCAGGACGATGGTCGGCACGCGCTGCCCGTCCACCTTCGTCCCGTTGCCGCTGCCGAGGTCCGACATCTTCCAGCCGTCGCCCTGGGGCTCGACCTGGAAATGCCTGCGGGAAACGGTCGCGTCGTTCAGCACGATGCCGCAGTCCAGCGAGCGCCCGACGACCTGGACGCCGCCCGCGAGGGCGAAGGACTTCCCGCGGTCGTTTCCTTCGACGACCAGCAGGGAAGCCGTCGCAATCCCCGGCGATGTGGCTTCGGCGAAGGGGGAATCGATCAGGACCGTGCCCTCCGGTTCGTCCGTGGACGGCTGCTCGGCGACGACGGGCGCCCCCAGTCGGGTGGCCTCCTGCTGCCCGTCGAGGGCCACGGAACGGACCGTCGGTGTGGCTGTCTCGGCGTGATGCGCTCCGCCATCGACGCGGGTCCGGTCGTCGAAATCCACCAGATCGTCGGAATCGCCCGTTCCTGGCATGTCGCGGTTTCTCCGGTCGTTGCGAGGGACATTCTACGACGGGGGCGTTGCGAAGGGGAAAGGAAGGCCGCGGGGGGAACTCAGAATTCTTCGACGGCCTGCAGTTCGCGCATCACGTCGTCCAGCGAAGATTCGATCGCCTTGACGATGACCGGATGCCCCGGTTCCTCCACGCGGACCTCGGTGGCGGAAATCGCGGCGATCTTGCCGCTGCGGTTGCCAATCTTCGACCCGACCTGGACGATGAACGACTTCCCCTGGGGATCGATCAGCATCGCCTTGGCCTGGGCCGTGCCGCTCATGATCAGGACCAGGTGGTACGAGTCCGTGTCGTAGTACTCCAGGGGCGTCCGGGGCTCCTCCTGGGTGGACTCGGGCTCGGTCTCGATCTCGACGATCGGCGCGAAGACGGCCAGGTTCGCCTTGAAGACGTTGATGTCGGCATCGGACGGGCGCTTCAGGAACTCCTTGAAATACGGCTTGAGGATCGCGTACTTCGGGTTGCCCTGCGCCGCGGGTGCAGGCGGCGGCGCAATCGGCGGCGCCTGGCCTTCCAGGGCGTTCTTGTCCGTCGAATAGATGTCCTTCGGGGTTCCGCAGGACGCGGCCAGGACCAGGAACGACGCCAGCAGGAAGACGCGCATCACTTCGGCCCTCCCGGCGCACGAGGCGCGGCTCCGACGGCTGCCGGTGCGTTGCCCGTGTAGACATATGCCATCGCCGTCATCTCGACCCGAAGCAGCGACTTCTTGGACAGTTCCTCGAACTGGAGGACGGTCCGTGCGTACCGTTCGTTCGGCGTCAGGCCGCGGGCGCGCTCGCGCTCCTGCAGCAGGCGCAGCATGCCCACGTCACCGGCCGTCGCGATGTAGGAATCCGCGGGCAGGCGGCTGATGGCCATGTTCTTGGCGTTGACGAGGCGCTTGCTGGGCTGCGCCAGGGTCTGCAGGAAGGACACCAGCTGGGAGTAGGAGCCGATCAGTTCGAGGCTGAAGGGGAGGCCGCGATAGCTGTTGCCTTCTTCCTTGGCCTTCATGGGCTCGAAGCGGGAAACGACCAGCCCGGAGGAATCGGCGTCGGCCTTGATCGAGGAGATCAGGTCCGGCAGTTCTTCCTCGCGCGGCAGCATCTTGCTGTACTCGACCCGCTTGCGGATGGCGTCCGCACGTTCCTGCTCCAGGCGCTGCTTGAACTCGGCCGAGTCGTAGCCCTTCAACTGGGAGTACTCGGACATCAAGGCCTTGTACTTCTTGGCCTGGGACGAGATGCCGTCGCTGACCGGGGAGATGAGCAGGTAGTAGGTCGCGCCGCCCAGGACCGCCAGGCAGGCCCCGACCAGGAGCACTCGCTGGGGCAGGGGAAGCTCGAGGAACTTATCCATCGGTCACCTCGCCGAGGTCCGCGCGTCGGGGGACGCGGCAGCCAGCGGCCTTGACGCCGGGGCATCGATCATCGCGCCGGGCTTGCCGGAGACAGGGGCCCCGGGGCCTCCCGGACCGCCCGGGCCGGAGGGTGCCGGCGGCGGGGTGGCGGGCGCAGCGTCGGCCGGCTTCTGGTCAGGTTCGATGGCCGCGCGATACGACACGATCGCCTTGGCCGTGAAGTCCACGTAACGGATCCCCAGATCCGGATGAACCTTGCGGGTCTGCAGGCCGGGCTCGACGCCCGAGAAGAAATCGGTCGACTCGATGCGGCGGTAGAACTCGGCGACGTCCTCGTGGTCCAGCGCCTGGCCGTCGAACGTCACGCCGCGGTCGGTCTGGCGGATGGTGTTCAACCACACGCGCCGGGCGTCCCACTTCGGGTTCCAGCCCGCCAGTTCCTGTGCCCGGGCCTCGTCCCGACCGGCGGGCGAGTCGTCCAGCGCCGTCAGGGAATAGGACAGGTACTGGAGCATCATGGGCGGACCGATCTGGTCGGCGCGCAGGGTCTCGAACACCTGGCTCTGGCGGTCGAGGTCGGCCTTTTCGGCCTGCCAGGTTTCCCAGGACTGCTTGACGCGCTTGAGGTCGTCGATCTTGGCCGAGGCTTCCTTGGTGCGCTTGGTGGCCTCGGCCAGATCTGCGGACAGCTTCTGGTGCCACAGGAACAGGAAGGCCGCTTCGACGATCAGCAGGGCCGCGAAGACGACCAGCTGCTTGCGCGACGCGGTCGGCTTCGGCTTGGCCTTGAGGCCGAGTAGGTTTATCCGAATCATGCGCCATCCCCCGGTCGGCGGAGCCCGAGGCCGACGGCGACGCCAGCCACAGGAGCCGCCCGCTGAAGGAGGTCGATGTCGAATTTCCGCGCATCGACCGAGATGTTCCGGAACGGGTTGACCAGTTCGACGGGAACCTCCATCCGGCGCTCCAGGGCGCGGATGAGGGCGGGCAACTGGGCCGAGCCGCCGGTCAGGAAGATGCGCTGGATGTCGGCCTTGACCGAGGTCGCCACGAAGAAGTCCAGCGACCGCTGGACCTCGGTGACCATCGAGTCGCAGGTCCGGTCCGCGATCTTGTTGACTTCACGCGCGATCGTCGAGGAGGACAGGCTGGATTCGGCGCCGGTCTTGAACGCCTCGGCTTCCTCGTGCGACACGTTGAAATGGCGCTGGATTTCCGCGGTCAGCAGCGACCCGCCCACCGCGATGTCGCGCGTGAAGGCGACGGCGCCGCCCGAGAGGACGCCCACGTTGATGGAGTTGGCGCCCACGTTCAGGAGGGCCAGGGTCTGGTCGGCCGGGATCATGTAGTTCACTTCGAACATGTTCATGGCCGCGAAGATGGCGACATCGACCACAGCGGGCTTCATGCCGGCCTCGACGGCGACCGAGACGTACTCGTTGACCACTTCCTTCTTGGCCGCGACCATCAGGACGTCCATCTGTCCCTGGCCCGCACGCGGGTTCAGGATCTGGGCGTCGACGTTCACGTCCTTGATGTCGAAGGGGATGTACTGCTCGGCTTCCCAGAGGATGGACTCGTTCAGTTCGGCGCGGGTCATCTCCGGCAGGGAAAGCCGCTTGATGATCAAGGAACTGCCCGCGATCGCCAGCGCGCATGGGGCGTTCTTGATGCCTGCCTCACGCATCAGTTCCCGCAGTCGTTCGATGACGACCGCGAAATTCATGATGCGTCCTTCGACGATGGCTTCGGGGGGGAGGTGGCCCAGGCTGAAGGCCACCAGTTCCCACGAACCCTTCGCCTGCTGCAGTCGCACCAGCTTGATCGAGGACGATCCGATGTCGACCCCGACGAGGGAGGAACGTCCGCGGAGCAAGGCCATTAGTGCGTCCAGTTTTGGCCGAAGTCATGTTCGCATCGAGGGTGGTGGGTGTCAAGAAAAGTGCCGCAGGCAAAGGGGGAGCGGGCTCCCGGATGCACCGTGGAGGCGGGGCAATCGGCTTCGGATCTGGTCTTGGACGGAGAATTCCGTACACTTTTCCAAGTGCCGTGGCAGGCAGGCTGCGTTGCACGGAGGGCCACGATGACGCGGGGGGTGCGCTGGTCTTGTCGGGTGCCCGTGGTCGCCGTCCTGGCTGCCTCCATCCTTGGATGCAGCGGCAATTCCATGAAGAACCCCTACGAGGATGTCGAGGACCCGACGGACGCCGAGGATGCCGTCGAGGACGCGATTGCCGATGCCTCCCTGGACCTGCCGGTCGGGGACGCCCCTGCGGACTCGTCCGCCGACGTGGATGCCGGTCCGCCCCGGTGCGCCAAGGACGAGGACTGCGCGAACGTCGATCCTGGCGTCGGCGAGGAGTGCCGGCAGCGGAAATACTGCGACCTGGAGACCGGGGTCTGCGAACTGACCTGGCAGGCGGACTGCTGCCGGGATCGGGAAATCCTGTCGCAGGGATTCGAGGGCGGGCTCGGCGCATGGACCGTCGAGGATCCATTCAAGGGCGATCGGGTGACCTGGTCCGTATCGCAGCATTGGAAGGCGTTCGGCGCCTCCAGTGCGTACTTCGGCGATCCCGCCTGCCACACCTATTACAACGGCGCGATGGATTCGGGATGTGTCCCGACCGATCCGAAGGGGTTGGATGCCAGCCGGGTCACGGCGTCCTTGACGTCGCCATCGTTCGAGCTTCCGCCCCTGAACCTGGCGAAGACGTCGTTCTTCGTTTCGTTCGATGTATGGATCGCGGCCGAACCGCCGATCCTGACCGACGGGCAATCGATCCAGTTGGACCTGTTCCGGGTCTTCGCGGTCTTGAATCCAGGGACGATCTCGGAGACCACGAAGGTCATCTTCACATCGGCGGCCCTCGGCAACACGACCGGTGACAGGTTCATCCACGTGGTCGGCGACCTTTCGGAGTGGCGCAACAAGACGATCGCCCTCCGGTTGGATTTCGACAGCCTGGATCCCAGGGACAACCACTTCGAAGGGGTCTACGTGGACGAGATCCGCGTGTCCACAAGTTGCAACGCCGCCGGCGCGACCGCCCCCGGGTGCAGCCCCACCGTGGCTTGCGTTCCCGACAGCGTTCCGTGCACGGAGGACTCCTGCCAGGTCTTTTCCAACGCGGTGTTGCAAGGCGCAGGGGTCTGCGACCATCCGCTGTTGGTGGACTGCGGTTGACTTCCCCCTCCGTCCTGTCCTATCCTCCCGTCAACAATGGTCCTTTGTCGGTTCGCCCATGGGCAGATCACCGGGAGACCACGGAGCATGACGACGAGAATCCTGTTCGCTGCAGTTCTGGCTTTCGGCCTGGTGGCGTGTGCGGATGGACCGGGTGTGGGCGCCGTCGGCGTCGTCGCAACGGCCCTCCAGAGCACCTGCGAAACCGGCACCGCGCCCCAGGCGTCGGTGGACCGGGTCGAGGTTCGCGTCACCGGGGCGTCCCGGGACACGGGCCTCACGGTGACGCTGGCATCGGGTTCCGCGAGCATCACCGCTGCGACGCAGGATGTGTCGCTGGGCAGCGTGCCTGCCGGCCTCGACAACGTCGTCACGGTCCTCGGGTTCACCCCGGGCCAGGACACGCCGTCGTGGTTCGGGCGTCGGCGCGAGGTCGCGGTTGCCCAGGACCGCACGACCGAGGTCGAAATGGTTCTGACGCGGTACGGGGCGTTCACCTGCCTTGCCGCGCCCCAGACCTTCACGCAGCGCGCGTTCCCGGCCTCCGTGGTCCTGGGCGACGGCCGGGTGCTTTTCACCGGCGGCTTCACGACCTCGACGGACAAGGGCGACGGTTCCTTCGAACTGGGCGCGCCCGCCAGGAACGCGTATCTCTATGATCCCGCGAAGGGCGAAACCACCGAGATCGGTTCGATGACGGCGGCCCGCGCCGGTCATGCCATGGTGTACCTGCCGCTGGCCGGCGGGGAAAAGGTCCTGGTCTTCGGCGGTACGAACCGCATGACCATGAAGGCCGGCGCCTTCCCCTTCACGGTCGACACCAACGACAGCCTCAACTCCTACGAGATCTTCGACGTCACGACGGCCACCTTCGTCGAGGCCGGTCTGGACCGCTCGGGGAACCCCAAGCAGATGCTGCTGAAGCGCGCCTTCCCGACGGTGGGCCGCCTGTTCGACAACACGGTCCTGATCACCGGCGGCGGCAAGTGGCCCCTGGACGCGGCGAACTACAACATCGCCGAAATGTGGGCCCCCTACGCCGACAAGGACGCGAACGGCGAAAACCCGCTGGGCGGCCTGCTGAACCTCGCAAACAGCCTGGTCCTGAACCGCCAGCACAACGGCGCCGCGATGGCCAAGCTGGAGGATACCTCCCAGGGCCTGTCGCGGTACCTGGTGGTCGGCGGCACGACCGATGCCGACGCGGTCGTCGAGTTGTTCACCCAGTCCTCCAAGCAGGAGGAAGGCGCCAGCGGCGCGTTCCGTTCCCGTGCGGTGGCCGGCCTGCCCCTGCTGTTCTTCCCGACGATCACGCCCCTGGTCGAGGCTGCGGACGGCAGCAAGCGGTTCCTGGTGGCCGGCGGCGCCGTCTACCAGAGCGGCGCGCTGGCGGCTCCCCAGGCCAAGGCGTGGGTGCTGTCGGTCGACGCGGCGGACAAGGTCACGGCCGAAGCCATCGACGCCCCCTGCGCGGCCCGCTTCTTCCACAAGACGATCGGGTCCTTCGAGGCCGACAGCGCGGTCCTGCTGGGCGGGTACACGGACTTCACCGGCGTGGCGAACGGCGGCGCATGCGCGTTCGACTTCGCGACACGGACGTTCACGACCCCGGCGGCGGGTCAGCCCGAGTTCTACGCCCGGGCCGGCCACGCGGTCGAGCGCCTCATCGACGACACCCTGCTGGTGGCGGGCGGCCTGGTGGACGCCCCGGGGCTGTCCGATGGGTCGCCCGGCCTGCTGGAGCTGTACGCTCCCCCCAGCCTGAAGACGAACCTTGAGCAGCCGCAGCAGTAGGGAGGACTCCTCGATGAACGTCACCCGGAAAAACCGGTTCCTGTCGTTGGTTCCCGCCCGGCGCTCCCCCCTGTTCGTGGGTGTTGCGGCGTTCCTGGCCGCCAGCCTGCTGCAGTTGGAGGTTACGGGTGCCCTGTCCCTGATCAACGAGGCCCGGGCCCAGGCTGCCTCCGGCGCGCCTGCCCGGCGGCTGGCCCTCTTCGTGGTCCCGAAGGACGCGAAGAAGGACGGCACCACGGCCATGGTCATCCGGGGGCTCCTGCGCGGCGCCGCCGATCGCCTGGCCCCGGCCGGACTCGGTCGCGCCTCGATGACGGAAGCGCTGCCCGATTCCGCCATCGCCGCCGTCCAGATGAAGGTGGATTTCGGGTACAAGGCCCTGAACGGCCAGAAGTGGGACGAGGCCCTGACGACCTACCGGGAGGCCGAAGCCCTGCTGCAGCCCGTCCTGGGGCTGGCGGATCGGGTCCTGGTCGCCCGGACCTACAAGGGGCTCGGGATCGCGTCGCTGCAGGCGCGCAAGCAGTTGCAGGCGAAGGAGGCCGTGCGCCGGTCGATGATGCTGTACCCGGGCCAGAAGCAGAGCGAGTACGCCTTCACCCTGGAGGCCCGCAACCTGTTCGCCCAGATCCAGCGCGAACTGGAGGACGCCCCGGACGGCAGCCTGGACATCCAGGTCGGTGACGTTACCGGCGCCGAAGTGTACGTGGGCGGCGAGTTCCGTGGCTTCGCCCCGATCAAGGTCAGCGGGCTGAAGCTGGGCGAGCACCTGGTCACCGTCTTCGCCGAGGGCTACCAGCGTTGGGCCCAGTTCGTCGCGGTTCGCGGCGGCCCGGAGCAGCGCGTCGACGTTCCCATGGTGACGGCTGCGAACCGGAAGGCCCTCGAGGACGGCGTCCAGGGGATCACCCGGACCCTCGACAAGAGCATCCCCGCTGCCGAGGCGAAGGCCCTGGCGGAGCGGGCCGGCGCGACGGACGTCGTGGTCCTGCGCGTGGCCGGCGACAAGAAGGGGTTTGCGCTGCAGGGCGTCTACTGGCGGGCGGGAAACGCGGTGCCGGTGCGCCAGGAACTGGCCCGTGACGCCACGCTGATGTCGGGCCTCCAGGACATGCTGTCCCGGCTGACCGAAATGAACGCCGGGCCCGATACGGCGCTTGCGGCCCTGGAAGCCCCGCCCGTGGCGATGCCCGAGGCCGGCGGCGCCGTGGCCGTGGGCGGTTCGACCGGTACCGGCGAGGACCTGATGGTCGATCCCAATTCGCCCATCTTCCGCGACACCGGCAAGAAGCCCAAGGAATTCAACGTCGTCAACAAGTGGTGGTTCTGGACGGCTCTGGTGGTCGGCCTGGGCGCCATCGCCGGCGTGACGTACTGGGGCGTGACGTCCGGGGACCGCAGTTCGGGCGGTGGCCCGACCGGCGACCTGAAGATCACGATTCGCGGCGTCCGCTGATTCCCGCCTTCGCGTCCTTCCCTCGCAAAGGATGTCTGCACGGAACGGGACGATCGGCGCGCCCGGTGGCCGCGAGGACCGCGTGCGGCGGCCTCTGGACCGCTTGACATTGCAGGTGGTGAGCGGGGACAATCGTTCGGAATCGTCCGCGGCGACGACGGCATTGGATCGTCCCGAGTCGGCTTCGGCTCCGGCGAGAGTTTCCTTCGGAAACCCATCGCCTGCGCCTGCGCGCTCGGGAGGAACTGACGGGTTCGACGGGAGGAGCGGTGAGCCAGGACCCGAACGCCAACGCCGGCTCCAACGTCTCCCAGATGCGCCCCCGCCAGTTCGGGAAATACCTTCTGCTGGAAAAGATCGGCGCGGGCGGCATGGCCGAAATCTTCAAGGCCGTGGTTCGTGGCGCCGAGGATTTCCAGAAGGTTGTCGTCATCAAGCGGATCCTCCTGGGATACTCCCGGGACCCGTCGTTCGTGAAGATGTTCGTGGACGAGGCGCGTATCACGGCGCCCCTGCAGCACGCGAACATCGTCAGCATCTTCGAGTTCGACCAGGTCGAGGGTCAGTACTACCTCGCGATGGAACTGGTCCACGGGCGCGACCTCCAGCGCGTGATGGCGCGCGCCAACAAGGTGGGCCGGACGCTGCCCGCCGAGCTGGCCGTCCACATGGTCGGCGAGGTCTGCAAGGCCCTCTGGTACGCCTATAACGCCCGGGATCCCTACGGAAACCCCCTGCAGATCATCCACCGAGACGTGTCGCCGTCGAATGTCCTGGTGTCCTTCGACGGCGAGGTGAAGGTCACCGACTTCGGTGTCGCGAAGGCCGCCACCTCCACGGGGGACCAGGGCGCCGGGGTGCTGAAGGGCAAGCTGGGCTACATGTCCCCGGAACAGGTCATGGGGCGGGATGTGGACCATCGGTCCGACATCTTCAGCCTCGGGGTCATCCTGTTCGAAACGCTGACCTTGAAACGCATGTTCCTGGGGCGCACGGACCTCCAGACGCTGATCAACGTCCGGGATGCCGATGTCGAAAAGCGGCTGGCCCGCCACCCGGAAATCGAGGCCGGTCTGGCCGATATCCTGCGGAAGGCCCTGACGAAGGACCGCGAGCGGCGCTACCGCAACGCCCAGGAGTTCCTGGGCGACCTGCAGGACTGGCTGTACGCCCGGAACCATCGTGTCGGGTCGCCGCAGTTGTCCAGCTTCATCCGGGATCTGTTCCCGGAGGAGGCCGAACAGGAACTGCTGCCCCTGGAAGTCGAGGAAGTGACGGAGGGCACCCGGCAGACCCTGCTGGACCTTGCGGCGATTACCGCGTCCTCCGCGGGCGGGTCGTCGTCCACCGAGTCCACGCCGACTCCGGTCCGCCCGATGATCCAGCCGATGGTGTCCCCGCCGGCCACCCCCGCGCCCCGGCGGCCGTCGCAGCCGGTGGCCATCGTGCAGCCGCCGTCGGTGATGCCGTCCGCTTACGCCGTCGAAAACGAGGCCCCCGACCTGTCCCTGGACGACTCGGGGCTGCGGATGACGGCGCCCAGCACCAAGACGTCGAGGATGGCTCCCCAGACCGCCAATTTCCGGGTCCGGGACGCCGAGGGCAACATCTTCGGGCCGGTCTCGTTCGACAACGTCCTCAGCCTGCTCAAGAGCAGGTCGATCACCGAGGACGAGTCCTGCTCGATGAACGACGGCGACTGGATGCGCGTCGGTGACGTGGCGGCCTTCCGGGGCCACATGCGGGACGTCGGTGTCGAGGCTGCCCGGAGGGTCCTGCTGTTCGAGGGCACCCTGGAACGCCGGAACATGGTGCGGCTGGTGACGCAGATCGCCCGCGTCCAGCGCCTCAGCGGCCTGCTGACGCTGAAGCAGGGCTCCAACCAGAAGGAAATCTACTTCCGGGATGGCCGTCCGCGGTTCATCTTCTCGAACCTGAAGAACGAACTGCTGGGCGAATTCCTGGTCCGCCGCCGCCTGACCACGCGCGAGTCGGTGACCAACGCGATCCAGGCATCCCGGAACGTCACGGGCCGGCTGGGCGACGCCCTGGTGTCCCAGGGGATCGTGGGCGCCCACGAACTGGCCGAGGCCCTCCAGGTCCAGTTCCGCGAACGCTTCCTGGACATCTTCCGGTGGGATGCCGGCTGGTACGGGTTCTTCGAGAACGTGTCCTCCCCCAAGACCGCGGTGACGCTGGATCTGGACCCGATGGAAGCCCTCGCCGAGGCCGTTCGCGCCCAGTACGACCTGTCGTTGCTGCGGGCCCTGTTGAACGAGTCCGCGAACCGCCGCCTGGTCCGGACGGACAGTGCCCGCGTGTCCCTGCCCGATCTGAAACTGCTGCCACGGGAAATGCGGGTCGTGAACCTGCTGGATCAGAACCCCAGCATGGGCCAGTTGCTGAAGGTGCTGCCCCCCGGCCCCGAAACCGAACTGCTGGTCTACCGCGTGGTCTTCCTGCTGACCGAAACCGGTGCGTGGATGTTCCGGGGCGCTGCCGCGATGCCTCCGCGCCGCTGAACCTGCCGCGTCACACTCGGGAAACAATCAGGCGATTTCGACGAAACCCGAGCGGGCGAGGTGCGATATCACGATCAGCGTGCGCAGTTCGGTCGCGGGGAGCTTGCGGACCAGGTCCCGCAGCGTGCGATGCCCGTCGGCGTGCCGCAGCACGTCCAGGAACAGGGCAGGGTGATCGGTGGGAATCTTGAGCGGCCGGCGGTCCTTCACGGGAACCGGGACCCGGTCCATCGATCCCAGGGCATCCCGGTACAGGCGCAACAGCAGGTCCCCGTTCTTGTCGAGGAAGATGTTCAGTTCGTTGGCCGTCGGCGACAGCATGACCAGCCGTTCCAGCGAGATCATCGCGCCGGCAGAGTCCCCCAGGTCGAACAGCCGCACCACGTCCTCGTACAGCATGCGCTGGATCGGATCCCAGTGGATCTCCTGGCCGGGCTCGGGGGCGGCAACGGCCTCGTGCGGCGTCGGCGCAGGCACCGGCGGCGGGGACGGCTCGGGGACCGACATGGTGTCCCGGGCATGGAACGCGGGCCCCGGAACGGCCTCGGCAACGGCGGCCGCCGGGGAACCGGACTTTCGTGCGGACTCGGAACGGGTGCGCAGGGTCGAAATGCAGCGCTGGAGGGACGCCGCCAGGGGATCGTGCGCCGGATCGAAGGCGGCGGAAGCGTCCGTGACCCGGCGCCGGATCGCGGCCAGGCTTTCGAGGTCCTCCGGCAGATCCACCAGCAGCCGTTCCAGCAGCTCGATGGTCCGGGTGTTCACGGCGGGTTGGGGGGTTCCACGCATGGTCGACATTCTAGCATGACCGCGGGGGGTGTCGGAAACGGACGACAAGAGTGGCCTACTGGCACCGCTTGTGGACCTCCAGAATGTCGGCCCTCCGCTTCAGGAAGGCCTTGATCACGACGGGATCGAACCGGTTGGCCAGCTCGTCGCAGATCGACGTGAAGGCGTCCTCGGGGTGCATGGCTTCCTTGTAATGGCGCCGCGTCGTCAGCGCGTCGAACACGTCCGCGACGGCCACCAGGCGGGCCTCGACGGGAATCGCGTCGCCCTTGATGGCATGGGGGTAGCCGCTTCCGTCGATCCGTTCGTGGTGCGACAGGGCGATGTTCGAGGCCACCGGGTCGGCGCGTGCGGCGGTGAGCAGCTCGAAGCCGTAGATGGTGTGCTGCTTCATCTCCTCGAATTCCTGCTTGGTCAGGACGCCTTCCTTCTTCAGCACCTCGTGCCGGATGCCCACCTTCCCGACGTCGTGGAGCGGGGCGTACAGGCGGATCTTTTCGACGAATTCGGGGTCCATGCCCATTTCCAGGGCCAGGACCGCGGAATACTCGGCGACGCGGGTCATGTGCTGGCCGGTTTCCTGGTCGGTCATTTCGGCGGCCTTTTCCAGGGCGGCGACCGTCGCGATCGTGATTTCCAGCAGTTCGCGGGTGCGATCCGACACGCGGATTTCCAGGCGGCGCTTGTCGTTGACCAGCCGGCGTCGGATCGACGCGAACCGCAGCAGGACGCGCAGGCGGGCCCGGAGGGTCCCGTCCGAGGAGTCCGCGGCCACGACTTCCTCGGCGCCCATCTGGAAGGCGCGCAATTCCTGGTCGGGCGACCCGGCGGCCGTCACGAAGACCACGGGGAGATCCTCGGTGACGCGGCTGGTCCGCAAGGTCCGCAGCAGGTTGAATCCGGCATTCCCCGGCAGGGCACCGGACACGATCGCCACTTCCGGCGGGGCGGCATGGATCGACGCCAGGGCTTCGGCTTCCGACGAGACGACTTCCAGCGAATAGCCGAAGGGCACGAGGGCCGTGGTCAGGCGCTTCGCGGTTTCCGGCTCGGAGTAGACCAGAAGGCGGAATGTCGACATCACCGACCCGAAGGACGGGCCCGGCGTGGGAGTTGCGATTCGGGTCATCAGGGGCCTCACGAGCGCGGGGCGTAGGATACCAGATGCGTTGAGGTCAGGCCCAGGGATCGCTGCGGACGACCGTCGACTCGCGTCCGGAGCCCGTCGAAACCAGTTGGACGGGGACGCCCAGTGCCGATTCCAGGCGATCGACGTAGCCTCGCGCTTCGGCCGGAAGCGCGTCCATGTCCGTGGCACCGTCGAGGGGGGCCAGCCAGCCGGGCCATTCCTCGAGGACGGGCTGGAGGCCGGGTTCCGAGAACAGGTCCGGCGTCGCGATGTCGATGACCGAATCCCCGATGCGCCACGCGGTGCAGACCTTGATGCTGGACAGGCCCGACAGGACGTCCATCTTCGTCAGCGCCAGGGCGGTCACGCCGTTGACCCGCATGGCGTAGCGCAGGGCCGGGAGGTCCAGGTGCCCGCAGCGCCGCGGCCGGCCGGTGGTCGCCCCGAACTCGCCGCCCTTCTGGCGCAGCCACTCGCCGTACTCGCCGAGGTCCTCGGTCGGGAAGGGGCCGCTGCCGACACGGGTGGTGTAGGCCTTGGTGACGCCCAGGACGCCGCCGTGGGCCGGGACGCCGACGCCCGAAAGGGCGAAGGCGGCGGGAGCCACGGTCAGGGAGGATGTCACGAAGGGCCACGTTCCATGCAGGACGTCCAGCAGCGTTCCCTGTGCCGATTCGAACAGCACGTTCTTCCCTTCGGACATGTGCCGGGCGACGACCTCGCCGGTGTCGCGCAGGAAGGGCTTCAGCCGGGCGCCCAGCGCCAGGGCCGGCAGGGCGATGGCATCGCGCGCCATGGCTTCGCCGCCCAGGAACTTCAGCACCGCGTTGCGCTCGGGAAGCAGCGCGTCCAGCCGCGCGGCCAGCCGATCCGGGTCGCACAGGTCGGCCAGGCGGATGGCGGTCCGGCCGAAGAGGTCCTCGTATGCCGGGCCGATGCCGCGGCCGGTCGTGCCGATGCGACTGGCCCCCCGGGCGGTTTCGCGCAGCGCGTCCAGGCGCTTGTGGTACGGCAGCACCACGGTCGCCGCGCGGCTGATCGCCAGCCGGTCGGGGGACACATCGACGCCGCTGAGGTGGAGGGTGTCCATTTCGGACAGCAGCGTGTCCGGGTCCACGACGACGGCCGGACCCACGACGCAGAAGGCGTCCGGGTTCAGGATGCCCGACGGGACCTGATGCAGGACCACCTTGCGGCCCTCGACCACGACGGTATGGCCGGCGTTGGCGCCTCCCTGGTATCGAACCACCAGCGAGGCGTCATGGGCCAGGAGGTCCGTGACCTTTCCCTTGCCCTCGTCACCCCATTGGACACCGACGATCGTCAGGCTGTTCGGCATGTTGGAAACTGTCCTTCAGTTGACGGCGCCGTGGCGACGGCCCGTGGCCAGGAAATCCCGGACCTGCTCCGCGACCGCAATCGCGACGCGGACTTGTGCTTCGTGCGTGGAGGCGCCGAGGTGCGGCGTCAGGACGACGTTGGGGAGGCCCAGCAACGGGCTGTCCCTGGGCGGTTCAGCTTCGAAGACGTCGATCGCGGCGCCGCCGATGTGACCCGACCGGAGGGCCTCGGCCAGGGCGGCCTCGTCGATCACTCCGCCGCGGGCGCAGTTGATCAGCAGGGCGCCCTTGCGGCATTTCGCCAGGGCGTCCCGGCCGATCAGGCCCTTCGTGGCGGCGCCCCCCGGCACGTGCAGCGTGACGACGTCGGCCCGCTCCAGCAGGGCGTCCAGGGTCGCGACCGGTTCGACGCCGGCCGCGTCCATGACGAACGACGGGACCATCACGTCGAACGCGACGACCTTCATCTTCAGGCCGATGGCCCGATCCGCGACCAGTTGGCCGATCTTGCCGAAGCCGACGACGCCCAGGGTCTTGCCCGTGATTTCGGTGCCCGTCAGCGCCGACCGCTCCCATTCGCCGCGCCGCAGGGAGGCGTCGCCCCGGGGCACGTTGCGGGCCATCGCGAACATCAGGGCGATCGTGTGCTCGGCGGCGCTGACCGTGTTGCCGCCCGGGACGTTCATGACCAGGATTCCCCGGGCGGTGGCGGCCGGGACGTCGATGTTGTCCACGCCGGTGCCGGCGCGGCCGATGACCTTCAGGGCGTCTGCGGCGTCGATGATCGGCCGGGTGACCCGGACGGCGCTGCGGACCAGCAGGACGTCAAAGCCCCTCACCACGTCGCACAGTTCGGCCTCGGACAGGCCCAGGCGGGTGACCACGTCATGGCCCGCCGCCTGCAGGATTTCCCCGGCGCGCTTCGCGAGTTTGTCGGCGATCAGGATCCGGGCGCTCATGTCACCCTCCGGCAGAGGATCAGATGCGGGTTGCGGGAGTCCGTAAAGAAGTGGGAACCGGGTGGGGGATGCGGGGCTCGAACCCACGACCTTCGGCTTCGGAGGCCGACGCTCTATCCAACTGAGCTAATCCCCCACGAACAACGCGGCAGAAAGGTAGCATGGGGGACCCGGCGGTGCAAGGGGGAAAAGGGGTTTTCGGGTCCCTGTGGCTAGGCGGATCGGATGACCTCGATGCCGTTCATGTAGGGGCGCAGGGCCAGGGGGATCACGACCGAGCCGTCGGCCTGCTGGTAGTTTTCGAGGATCGCGATGATCGTCCGTCCGATGGCCAGGCCCGACCCGTTGATCGTGTGGACGAACCGGGGCTTTTCGCCGGGGGCCGGCCGGTAGCGGATGTTCGCCCGCCGTGCCTGGTAGTCCTCGAAATTGCTGCACGAGGAGATCTCGCGGTAGGTGCCCTGGCCCGGGAGGTGGACCTCCAGGTCGTAGCACTTCGCGGCCGAAAACCCGATGTCGCCGCTGCACAGGGACATGACGCGGTAGGGCAGTTCCAGCGCCTGCAGGATGTCCTCGGCGTCCCGCACGAGGGCCTCGTGCTCGTCGCACGAGGTTTCGGGCGTGGTGAACTTCACCATTTCGACCTTCTGGAACTGGTGGACGCGGGTCATGCCCTTGACGTCCTTGCCGTGGCTGCCGGCCTCGCGGCGGAAGCACGGCGAGTAGGCGACGTACTTCACCGGCAGGCGAACACCGTCCAGGATTTCCTCGCGGTGCAGGTTCGTGACCGGCACCTCCGCGGTCGGGATCAGGTACAGGTCGTCGGTGGCGATGTAGGCCTCCTCGACGAACTTGGGCAACTGCCCGGTACCCACCATGCAGTCCCGGTTGACCAGGACCGGCGGCAGGATTTCCGTGTAGCCGTGCCGGGCGACGTGCATGTCCAGCATGAACCCGGCCAGCGCGCGCTCCAGGCGGGCGCCGATGCCGCGGTACACCACGAAGCGGGCGCCCGAGATCTTCCGGGCCCCTTCGAAGTCCAGGATGCCCAGGGATTCGCCGATCTCCCAGTGCTCCTTCGCCGGGAAGTCCAGCGTGCGGGGCGTGCCCCAGGCGCGAACCTCCACGTTGTCGTCGGCCGAGGCGCCCACCGGCGTGGTCGGATGGGGCAGGTTCGGGAGGTTCAGCAGGACGTCCTGCAGCCGGGTTTCGAGGTCCGTGACCTCGACTTCCAGGGCCGTGATCCGCTCGCCGATGGCCTTCGACTCGGCCCGCAGTTCCTCGCGCCGCTCGGGCGTGACGCCCGGCTGGCGGAAGCCGTCGGACAACAGTTTCTGGTCGGCCCGGGCCTGGTCCCGGGTGGTGACGGCCACGCGGCGCCGCGCCGCAAGGTCCTTCAGCGGTTCCAGATCCACGCGGCCGCCGCGGGTCGACAGGCGCGCCGCGACTTCGTCAAGGTGTTCCACGACGTACTTCTGATCCAGCATCGGTGCCTCCGTCTATCGCCCCCGTGGCGCGGAAGGATCGGGGGTGCGAAATCAGTCCTCGTGTCCCGCGTCAGGTTCCGCCGTCGAGGGCTCGGGAGGGGGGGCGTCACTGCCGCCGCCGGTTCCGTCCGCCTTCTTGCGGCCCCGCCCGCCGCGGTGCCGGGGGCGCTTCTTGGCAACCGCCTCGCCGTCCGCCGCCAGTCCGGCAGGCAGAGGCTCGACGGGTTCGATCGTCGCGGCAGGCTCGGGCAGATCCTCGTCGGGACGGGACGCGCCGGATCCCCGGGGACCCGGTTCGACGGTACCGCCCTCGCCCCCTTCACCGGCACTGCCCTTGCCACGACGGCGGCGACGGCGACGCTTGTGGCCGCCGGCCTCGCCACCCTCTTCGCCGTCCAGCGCACCTTCCGGCAGGCCCTCCGGCGCGGCCTGGACCTCGGGCTGGGGCGCCTCGGGAGCCGGAACGGGCGGCGGCGCCGCCTTCCGGGGGGACGGCGAACGCTCGCGACGCTTCCGCTCGACCACGGGAGGCGTCGGGACGGCCTCCAGGGGCTCCACGGGCACGATCGCTTCCTCGGGCAACGGCGGCGCGGTCTGCACTGCCGGTGCGGCGACCGGGATCGACGGTTCGGTCGTCGGCGGCGCCTGGTCGTCCGATTCCCCTTCGTGGAAGTCGGCGTTCCCCTCGAAGTTCAGCATCCCGGCCTCGGAACCCGTCATCTCGGTCCCCTCGCCGGCACCGCCCTTGCCGCGGCGACGACGGCGGCGGCGGCGCTTCCGGGTGCCGTCCCCCGGTTCAACCGGCCCCTCGGCCTCGAAATCGGGCCGGGGCATGGCGGCGGGAAGGGGCTCCATCATCTTCGGTTCGGCCGGCCGCGGGGCCGGGGCTGCGTGCCGGGGTACCTGGGCGGGCCGCGACGGGGACTGGGACCGGGGTGCGGCGGGCGCCCTGGGCGCC
>CAINDP010000194.1 GCA_903847405.1 uncultured Myxococcales bacterium
CCAGCGCGGACGCGGTGGACGACCACGGGAACGCGGCCTGGTACGTCTGCCGACCGTCGGACTCGAAGACCAGCGACTGCCGGTGGATAGGACCGGGTACGCGCCGGGCGTGCGGATGGCCCAGGCGCTGCACGACCATGGGGTTGAAGGTACCGTCCAGGTTCCGGATCCCGAAGCCGTCGTTGTTGGTCCGGTCGTCGGAATACACGGCCCAGGACCAGCGGTGCTGGACGAACCGGGACAGGACGTCCTCGAGGTACCGATCGAATCCCGGGATCGCCGTGGGCCCGCCCCATTCCCCCATCCAGACCGGCACGCCGCCCAGGTTGGCCGCCGAGGTCGCCACCGCGTCGAAGGCCGCGTCGATGAAATCGATCGAGGCGTCGTGGTCGTAGACGCCGCCGTCGTGGATCGTGGGCAGGTAGTAGTGCGGCGCGAACGCGACGCGCGGTTCCGGGCTGGGCACGAACTCGTCGACCACCCCGTACGCCAGCATCGTCGCCCCCTGGAAGTAGACCAGCCGGTCGGGCGCGACGCCGGCCATGGCGGCGGCCAGTTGCTCCTGGCGCGGCTGCCAGAGGTCCGGCACGAACCGCGACGCCTCGAAGGTCCCGGGGTTCGGCTCGTTCAGCAGGTCGAAGCCCAGGACCCCGGGGTGGTCCTTGAAGCGCAGGGCGAGTGCCAGCCAGGCATCGGTGAACCGCGCGAACAGCACGTCGTCGGAGTAGAAGCGATCGAAGCAGGCGCGGACCTGGGGCGACAGGTAGTTCAGGTACCAGGGTTCCTTCGGGACGTAGGCCGCGTAGTTCGCCGCGTCACAGGCCCAGGCGGGCGCGCCGTTGTCGCCGAACCCGAAGCCGTAGATGTCCTGGTGCATGTCCAGGATCACCAGGAGGCCCGCGTCCGCCGCCCACTGCACCCGCTGCGCCAGGGCGTCCAGGTACACCGTGTCGATGACGCCTTCGTCGGGCATCACGGCCCCCCAGAACGTCAGCAGACGGACGTTGTTGAAGCCTGCCGCCGCCAGCGCCTGGAAGTCCGACGCGGTTTCCCAGGTGAGGTGATCGGGCTGGTACTTGGCGACGTTCGACGCGTTGACGCCGTGCAGGATGACCGAACGGCCGGCCTCGTCCACGACGGCATCGCCGATACGACGGAAGCCTCCGGGGGACGCGGGCGCCCAGGGAAGGTCGGGGGCCACGTCCGACGGCACATCAAACGGGGCATCGACCGGCACGTCGGGCGGAAGGTCCGCGGCGGGAGTGTCGTCCGGCGCGTCCAGCGCAGCATCCGGGACGTCCGTAACGTCCGCAACCTCCGGAACATCCGGATGTTCCGGAACATCCACGACATCCGCGAGGTCGATGCCCTGCGAATCCGACGCGCCGCCGCCGGCCCCGCAGGCCCCCGCACCGGCCAGCAGAACGAACGCGGCAAGACAGGCCCAGGCACCGCGTCGCGTCATTTCGCATCCCCCGGCATCGCCGCGCGAGTATACCCCGCCCCGTCTGCTACAATCCGCCGCGGGAGAACGACATGATCCGGATCGCCTTCAAGACCACGGGCTGCAAGGTGAACCAGGCCGACGGCGAGGCCGTGCGCCGGGCCCTGGCCGACCTGCCGGTGGCCTTCGTCGGAGCGGACCAGCCGGCCGACGTCCTGGTGGTCAACGCCTGCGCCGTGACGCGGGGCGCCGAGCGTGACGGCCGGGTCTACCTGCACCGGGGCACGCGGCAGGGGGCCTCCGTGGTCCTGGCCGGGTGCCTGGCCTCCCGGATCGCCCGGGATGGCGGCGACGACCTCCTGCCCGACGGCGTCCACGTGATCCCGGGCACCGGCGATCGCGCCGCCCTGGTGGCCGCGCTGCGGGCCGACGTGCTGCGGCGATCCGCGACGGGAACGGCAACCGCGGACAGCGCGTCCCTCGCTGCCCCGGAACCGGAACCGAACCCCGCCCCGGCCACCCGCGCCCGCCCCCTGGTCAAGGTCCAGGACGGCTGCGACTGCCGCTGCACCTACTGCATCGTGCCCCTCCTGCGGGGTCCGTCGCGCAGCGTGCCCCGTGGACGACGTCGTGTCCGCCGTCCTCGCCGCCGCCGCCACCGGATGCGCCGAAATCGTGCTGGCCGGCGTGGACCTGGCCGCCTGGGGCCGGGATCGGGACGGCGCCGCGCTGCCCGACCTGCTGGCCCGCCTGCGCAGCCTGGGCACCGGCACCCGGTTCCGCCTGTCGTCCGTCGAACCCCATGGCCTGACGGACGGCCTCCTGGACGCCCTCGCCGCCGGGCCCGACGTGGCCCCGCACCTCCACGTGCCCCTGCAGTCCGGTTCCGATCGCGTCCTGCGCGCCATGGGCCGCCCCTATGCGGCCCGCGACCTCGGGGAACGGCTGCAGGCGTTCGCCCGCGACCTCCCGGACCTCGCCGTCGGCCTGGACGTCATCGTCGGGTTCCCCGGGGAAACCGACGCGGACTTCGACGACACCCGCGCCTTCGTCGCGTCGCTGCCCGTGGCGTACCTGCACGTCTTCCCGTTCTCGCCACGGCCCGGGACCGCCGCGGCCGACCTCCCTGACGCCCCCGCCCACGAGGTCACGGCGGCCCGCGCCCGGGTGCTGCGCGACCTGTCCGACGCCCGCCGTGCGGACCACGCGATGGCCCTGGTGGGCCGCACCGTCGAGGTCGTGGACATCGGGGCGCGACCCGGCGCCGTCGTCGAATCCCTGGCGGGGGACTACACCCGCGTCTTCCGGCACGACCCGGCCGGTCCCCGCGCCGGCCGCTTCCCCCTGTGCATCGCCCTGGCCCAGGACGCACACGCCTGGTCCGGTCCCTCGTCGCAACCATCGGAGTCCCCATGAGCGAACGATTCGCGGATCCCAGCCTGGTCGAAACCACCTCCGGCTACCGGTTCACGTCCCGGTCCCTGCTGGAGCAGGCGCTGACCCACGCGTCCTTCTGCAACGAGTCGAAGGGCCCCTGCCTGGACAACGAACGCCTGGAGTTCCTGGGTGACGCCGTGGTCAGCACCGTGGTCGCCGCCGTCGCCTACGAACTGTTCCCCGACGCCACGGAGGGCGAACTGACGCGCCTGAAGGCCGCCGTGGTCAGCGAGCCCGCCCTGGCCGAGCGGGGCCTGGCCCTGCGCCTGGGCGAATGCCTGCGCCTGGGCCGCGGCGCCTCCATGGGGGATCGGGTCGCCCACATGCCCTCGGTCCTGGCCAACGCCTTCGAGGCCCTGGCCGGCGCCATCTACCTGGACGGCGGCTTCGAGGCCGGGCGGGCCTTCGTCCTGTCCCAGTTGCAGCCCCTGCTGGTGCGTGCCCGTGCCGAGGGCCGCGGCTCGGATCCGAAATCCTCGCTGCAGGTCCTGTGCCTGAAAGCGTCCCGCGCGGTGCCGCGCTACTCCGTCGTTTCGTCCACCGGACCGTCCCACCACCCGCACTTCGTCGTGCAGGTAACGCTGTTCGACGACCGCACCTTCACGGGCAGCGGCCGGTCCAAGAAGGAAGCCGAGCAGGCGGCCGCCCACGCCGCGCTGACCTTCGTCAACCCGCCCGTGGACGTGCCCGGGGACCCGCCGGTTTCTTGACCGTTGCCACAGCCGGACTAGACTTTCCACGGCCTCGATTCCCGGGGCCCGCATCAGCAGGGAGGCGCCCATGCCCGATCGACCCACGGTCGTTGTCATCGATGACGAAGAGGGCCAACTGGTCGTCATGGATGCCATCCTTTCGGACGACTACCACGTGGTCTGCTTCCAGTCCGGCCAGGAGGCGATCCGGGCCCTGGATCAGTGGCCCAACGCGATCGTCCTGTGCGACCAGCGCATGCCCGGCATGACGGGCGACGAGGTGCTGACCCGCATCCGGATCCTGTACCCGAACACCGTCCGGGTCCTGGTGACCGGGTACGTGGACACGCCCGCCATCGTGCGCGCCCTGAACGACGGCAACATCTTCGCGTACTTCCAGAAGCCCTTCGAGGCGTCCGACCTGCGCCTGACGGTCGAGCGGGCCCGGCGGTCCCAGGAAGTGCGGCTGGAAAACGCGCGCCTGCAGGACGAACTGATGGACCTGCGGAACCGCATGGAAGCGATGATCCACGAGCGGACGACCGCCCTGGAGGACGAAAACCGGACGCTGCGGGACCTGGCCGAATCGGACGGCCTGACCGGCCTGTTCAACAGCCGCAGCCTGCAGATGCGCCTGCGGGACGAGCAGGAGCGCCTGCTGCGGTACGGCCAGCAGGTGGCCCTGGTCATGGCCGACGTGGACGACTTCAAGAAGGTCAACGACACCTTCGGGCACCAGGCGGGGGACGCGGTCCTGAAGGCGGTGGCGGACGCGATCCGTCGCACCGCGCGCCAGGGCGACTTCGTGGCCCGCTACGGCGGCGAGGAGTTCGTGATCATCGCGCCGGCTTCCGGCGAGGAGGGCGCGACGCTGCTGGCCGAGCGCGTGCGCCAGGCGGTGGCCGCCGAAAAGGTCGAGGTTGCGCCCGGCAAGGTGGTGTCGGTCACGATCAGCCTGGGCGTCGCCGCCTGCGACCGCACCGACGGCCCGACCCTCCAGGAAGCCCTGCGCCGATCGGACGAGGCCATGTACCGGGTCAAGCGCAGCGGGAAGAACGGCGTCGTGACGTGGACCCAACTGCGGCACATGCTGTCGACCCGTCCCCAGTCCGTGTTCGTTCGACGCCCCGCGTCGAAGGACACCCCGGTGAACTGACCGCACCGGCGCACCCGCGCCTCAGGGCTGGCCCTCCCCCTCCGCGATCCCGTACTTCTTCATCCGGTACAGCAGGATGTGTCGCGGCACCCGCAGGAACTTCGCCGTTTGGGACTGGTTGAACCCGTTCGTCTGCAGCGCCTTCAGGATGACCTGCCGTTCCAGGTCGCGCAGGGACACGCCGCCGGCCGGCAGCACGATCCCCGCGCCCGCCGCCACCGGGATCCCGGAGGTCAGGCGCAGGGCCTCCACCACCAGGTCCGCACCGATGACCTCCCCGTCCGCCAGCAGGCAGAACCGTCGCACCGCGTTTTCCAGTTCCCGGACGTTGCCGGTCCACGGGGCCTCCCGCAGCATCGCCATGGCATCGGCCGCCACGCGCAGGCGCCGGGTCCCGCTCCACTTCGCCAGGAAGTGTTCCACCAGGACCGGGACGTCCTCGGGGCGCTCCCGCAGCGGCGGGGTCCGGACCTCGATCACGGCCAGACGGAAGTACAGGTCGGTCCGGAATCGCCCCGCCGTGGCCTTGGCCGCCAGGTCCCGGTTCGTGGCCGCGACGATCCGCACGTCCACGGGCTGCGGCCTTTCGCGCCCCAGGACGTCCACGGCGCCGCTTTCCAGGACCCGCAGCAGCTTGGGCTGCAGGTCCACCGGCAGTTCGCCGATCTCGTCCAGGAACAGGGTGCCCCGGTGCGCGGCCTCGAACCGCCCCTTGTGCTCCTTCACCGCCCCCGTGAAGGCCCCCCGGGCGTGGCCGAACAGTTCGCTTTCCAGCAGTTCCCGCGGGATCGCGCCGCAGTTCACCGCGACGAAGGGTCCCGCGCGACGGGGCGATCGGGCGTGGACCCGGCGCGCCAGCAGTTCCTTGCCCGTGCCGCTTTCGCCCGTCAGCAGGATCGTCGCGTCGCTGCCCGCGACCCGGTCGACGGTCGTGATCGCGGCACCCATGCGCGCCGACGAGTACACCAGGGACCGCTCGCCCCAGGCCAGCGTTTCTTCCAGTTCCGTGACACGGGTCCGCAAGGCGGTGACCGACAGGGCCTTCCGGATCACGCTGCGCAGGTGCTCCCGATCGAAGGGCTTCGGGATGAAGTCGAAGGCCCCGGCCTTCATGGCGTCCACGGCGACGGCGACGTCCCCGAAGGCGGTGACGACCACGACCAGGGTCTGGGGCGCGCGCTCCAGGACCTTGCGCAGCACGGTCATGCCATCGACCTTCGGCATCTTGAGGTCCGTGATCACGATCGCATGCCGGGCCGGATCGAAGGCCTCCAGCCCCGCCTGCCCGTTCACCGCGACCTCGACGTCGGGCGCCACCTCGCCCACCTGGAACGCCAGGACCTCCCGCATGGACGCGTCGTCCTCGATGATCAGGACACCCATCAGGCGCCTCCTTCGGAAGTTGCAGTTTGCAGAGGGATGCCGCGCAGTTCCGTCCGACGCTTCCACATCTTGTAGATCGCGGGGTACACCAGCAGCTCCATCAGGAAGGACGTCACCAGCCCGCCGATCATCGGGGCCGCCACGCGCTTCATCACGTCGGCCCCCGCGGAGGTGGACCACAGGATCGGCAGCAGGCCCATGAAGGCCGCCATCACGGTCATCATCTTGGGCCGGGCGCGCTTGACGGCGCCGTGGACGATGGCCTCGTCCAGTTCGTGCACCGAGCGCAGCGCCCCCCGCGCCTTCGCGTCCTCGTACGACAGGTCCAGGAACAGCAGCATGAACACGCCCGTTTCGGCGTCCAGGCCCAGCAGCGCGATCATCCCCACCCAGGCCGCGATCGACACGTTGTATCCCAGGAAGTGGAACAGCCAGATCGCCCCCACCGCCGAAAAGGGCACGGCCAGCATCACGATGCCCGCCTTGAACGCGGATTTCGTGTTCGCGTACAGCAGCACGAAGATCAGCAGCAGCGTGATCGGCACGACCAGTTTCAGGCGCTCCCGGACGCGCTGCATGTTTTCGTACTGCCCGCTCCACTGCAGGGTGTAGCCCGTCGGCAGCGGCACGCGCTCGGCGACCACCTTCTTCGCGTCCTCGACATAGCCGCCCAGATCGCGCCCCGCGATGTCCACGAACACGTAGCCCGCCAGGAAGCCGTTTTCGTCCCGCAGCATCGACGGCCCCTGGACCAGCGCGATGTCCGCCAGTTCGGACACCGGGATCTGCGTCCCCATCATCGCCCCGGCCATTACGGGCACCAGGACGCGCCGCAGCCGATCGATGTCGTCGCGCAGTTCCCGCGGGTACCGGACGTTCACCGGGTAGCGCTGCCGGCCCTCGACCGTCGTCGTCACGTTCTCGCCGCCGATGGCCGTCATGATCACCATCTGCAGTTGCGCGATCGTCAGGCCGTACCGCGCCAACTGATCCCGGCGGGGCGTGAAGTCCACGTAGAACCCCGCGGCGGCCCGTTCCGCAAACACGCTGCGGGTGCCCGGCACGTCGCGGATCGCGGACTCGATGGCCCCGCCGATCCGCTCGATTTCCTTCGTGTCGGCCCCGAACACCTTGATGCCGATGGGCGTGCGGACGCCCGTGGACAGCATGTCGGTGCGGGCCTTGATGGGCATGGTCCAGGCATTCGTGACGCCCGGGATGCGCAGCGCGGCGTCCATTTCGTCGACCAGTTCGTCCCACGACAGCCGGTCGGGCCACAGGGGCCGCAGGATCGGCCGGAACCATTCGGGCGCCCAGGACGAGTACCAGCGGTCCTTGCCTCGCCACTGGTCCGGCGGCTTCAGGACGACGGTCGTTTCCATCATGGAAAACGGCGCCGGGTCCGTGGACGTGTCGGCGCGACCCGCCTTGCCGTACACGGTTTCGACCTCGGGGAACGACTTCAGGACGCGGTCCTGGGTCTGCAGCAGCGCCTCCGCCTCGCCCACGCTGATGCCGGGCAGCGTCGTCGGCATGTACAGGATCGTGCCCTCGTTCAGGGGCGGCATGAACTCCGTGCCCAGGCGGAAGTAGACCGGCAGGCTGGCCGCGACGATCGCCACGGCCACCAGCACGGTGACCACCGGGTGCCGCAGCACCAGGCGGCAGGCCGGTTCGTACACGCGGAAGATCGCCCGGCTGATGGGGTGACGCTCCTCGGAATGGTAGGTCCCGACGGCGGCCTGGGTGGCCAGCCACGCCAGCCAGCGGGGACGGAACGTGTACGGGTCGATCCGCGCGAACAGCATCCGCAGGGCCGGGTCCAGCGTGATGGCCAGGAAGGCGGCCAGGGCCATCGCCAGGTTCTTCGAGTACGCCAGCGGCTTGAACAGCCGGCCCTCCTGGTCCTCCAGCGTGAAGATGGGCAGGAAGGCGACGGCGATGACCAGGAGGCTGAAGAAGACCGAGGGGCCGACCTCCTTCAGGGCCTCCAGGCGCACCGTGTGGAAGTCCCCCTGGCGGCCGCCCACCTCCCACAGGTGGATCTTGTTGTAGGCGTTTTCGACCTCCACGATGGCGCCGTCCACCAGCACGCCGATGCTGATCGCGATGCCGGCCAGCGACATGATGTTGACCGTCACGCCCATGAAGTACAGCGGGATGAAGGCCAGCAGGACCGAGATGGGGATGGTGATGATCGGCACGATGCTGGAGGGGATGTGCCACAGGAAGATCAGGATGACCAGGGACACGATCAGCATCTCGACCGTCAGCTCGTGGCGCAGGGTCTGGATGGCCCGCTCGATCAGGCCCGAACGGTCGTAGGTGGTCACGACCTCGACCCCCGCCGGCAGCGAGGGGCGGACGTCTTCCAGTTTCTGTTTGACCGCCTGGATCACGTTCAGGGCGTTTTCCCCGTGGCGCATCACCACGATGCCGCCCACCGCGTCCCCCAGGCCGTTGAAGTCCGCGACGCCGCGCCGGATCTCGGGGCCCAGGTCCACGCGCCCGACGTCCCGCAACAGCACCGGCACGCCGCCGGCGCCGACCTTCAGGACCACCTGCTCCAGGTCCGCGGTGCTGCCCACGTAGCCCTTGCCCCGGACCATGTACTCGGTGCCGCTCCACTCCAGCAGGCGGCCGCCGACCTCGTTGTTGGATTCGCGGATGGCGGCCACGACCCGGTCCAGGGGGATGCCCAGGGCCGACAGGCGGTTCGGGTCCACGGTGACCTGGTACTGCTTGACGTAGCCGCCGATCGACGCGACCTCGGCCACGCCCGGCACCGACTGGACCGCGTAGCGCAGCGTCCAGTCCTGGAACCCGCGCAGTTCGTCCAGCGAGTGGGTGCCCGACCGATCGATCAGCGCGTACTGGAAGACCCACCCCACGCCGGTCGCGTCGGGCCCCAGTTCCGTCTGGACGCCCTCGGGCAGGCGGGACTGGATCTTCGACAGGTACTCCAGGACCCGGGACCGGGCCCAGTACAGGTCCGTGCCGTCCTCGAACACGACGTAGACGTAGGAGAATCCGAAGTCCGAAAAGCCCCGGATCGCCTTGACCTTCGGGGCCCCCAGCAGCGCCGTGACGATCGGGTAGGTGACCTGGTCCTCGATGATGTCCGGCGAGCGGTCCCACTTCGAGAAGATGATGACCTGGGTGTCCGACAGGTCCGGCAGCGCGTCCAGGCGGATCGTCCGCAGCGTGACCACCGCGAACACGCACAGGACCGCGACGCCCAGCAGGACCAGCAGGCGGTTGGTCGCCGAAAACTCGATGATGCGCTTGATCATGGCGCCGCCGCGTCGGCAGGGGCCAGCGCCGCCCGCAGGCGGGATTCCGAGTCCAGCAGGAAGTTCGCCCGGATGGCCACGCGTTCCCCCGCGCGCAGCCCTTCCAGGATCTGCACGCGACCGTCCATGCGCAGGCCGGTCCGGACCCGGCGCGGCTGGAAGCGGCCCTCGTCCACTTCCACGAAGGCGACCTGCCGGGCCCCGGTGTCCATCACGGCCGAGTCCGGCACGACCACGCCGTCGGCGGACTCCAGGTCCAGTTCCACGTTGGCGTACATCCCCGGCTTCAGGGCCAGGTCCGCGTTGTCGAACTCGAAGCGCACCTTCAACGTGCGGGTTTCGGGGCTGACGGTGGGGGCGATGAACGCCACGCGCCCGGTCCGGCGCCGCCCGGGGTCATAGGCCAGGGTCAGCGCCGCGGAATCGCCCACGCGGACCCGTCCGGCCTCGTTCTCGTAGACGTCCGCCTCGATCCAGACGTGCGACAGGTCCGTCACCGTGAACAGTTCCATGCCCGGCTCGACCTGCTGGCCCTCGAAGATCTGCTTGGCGGTCACGACACCCGACGACGGCGCCATCAGGGTCACCGCGCGCTGCGGTTTGCCGGTGCGCTCGATGGCCGCCAGCAGCCCCGGAGGAACGTCCAGCAGTTCCAGCCGCCGGCGCGCCGCGGTGACAAGGTCCTCGCCGCCCCTGCGGACCTCGGGCAGGCTGGACCCGGCGAACCGCGCGGCCGCCTCCCGGGCCCGCAGGTACTCCTCCTGGCTGGCCAGCAGCTCCTGCGAGTAGATCGCCAGCAGCGGGCGCCCCTTCTTGACGGCCTGGCCGGTGAAATCGACGAACAGCCGATCGACCCAGCCCGCGATCTTGGTGTGCACGTGCCGGACGCGCGTTTCGTCCACCACGACGCTTCCCACGGTCCGGATGGTCGTCGCCAGGCGCTCCTGCCGGGCCGGGACCGTCTGGATGCCCGCCAGGCGACGGCCTTCCGCGGTCGTGTCCACGGGGGCCAGGCCGGACACGCCGCCCTCCGCCGGGGCCGCCTTCGGTTCCAGGTCCATGCCGCACTTCGGGCACTTGCCGGGCTTGTCGGACACCACCTCCGGGTCCATCGGGCAGGTCCAGATCGTGGCTGCGGCGGGGGCGGGTGCCGCGGGCGCTGCCGGTGTCGCAGGCGCGGCGCCATGGGAGTGCCCCTCCGCCGGGACCGCCTCCTTCCCCTTCGAATCCTTGTCGATCGGCACCAGGCGCATCCCGCAGATCGGGCAGTCCCCGGGCTTGTCCGACACGTACGTCGGGTGCATCGGGCAGTGGTAGGGACCGGCGTCCGGGGCGCCCTTGGCGCACCCGCCCAGCGCGACGGCCAGCACCAGCACGGCCAGGGCGGCCCGGTAGCGCAGGATCCTGCGTGCAACGTTCCTCATGGCGCACCTCCCTGCCGACCGTCGGCCGGGTCCCCTGCCAGCGCATCGATTTCCGACCACGTCACGTACCGCGCCGCCTCGCGCCGGGCCAGCCCGACCCGGGCATCCAGCCAGCCGTTGAAGTCCTCCAGGACCGTCGAAAAGTCGCCCCGACCCGCGAGGTAGGACGCCCGGGCGGCATCCAGGGCCACCGCGGTCTGGGGCACGATCGCCTCCCGGTACAGGATGACCTGCTCGCCGTCCCGCCGGAACCGGGCCAGCAGACCGGCCGCCTCGGCACTGACCGACGCCCGGGTGGCCCGCAGGTCGGCGTTCGCGGACGCCACGTCCTCCCGGGCCGCCTCGATGGCCGGCGCCTGCCGCTGCCCGCGGAAGACCGGCAGTTCGACCCCGAACCGCAGGGTGATCGCCGCCTCGGGCATGAAGGTGGAGCCCAGCCCGGCGCCCACCAGGAAGTTCGGCCGGGTCTCCAGGCGCTCCGACTGCAGGCGTCGCTCGGCGGCGGCGATCGCGGCCTTGCCCACCGCCACGGCCGAGGCGTTGACCTGGGCGCGTTCCACCACGCCTTCCGGCAGGGCCACGCTGTCAGGCAGGCCGGCCACGGGCCCCAGGGGCGTGTCCCCGGGCTGGTCCAGCAGGCGGTTCAGCATCGCGACGTCCATCGCGCGATCCGCCTCCAGGTCGGTCCGCCGCTCGGCCAGGCGCGACGCCGCGATCTGGGCCTTGATCATCCCTTCCTGCTCGCCGACCCCCGCCGCATAGCGCGAGGCCGCGGTCGCCTGGAACAGGTCCGCCAGTTCCCGTGCGGCCCGGAGGATCTGGACCTCCCGATCGATCGCATACAGGCGGGCGTAAACCGACCGCACCTCCACCCCCAGCCGCCGCTGCAGTTCGCCCACCTCGACGCCGCGCAGGTCGGCTTCCGCAGCGGCCGCAGCCCGGCGGGCCCCCCGCTTGCCCGGGTAGAACAGCGGTTGCGTGTACGACACCTGGCCCATGGACATCGTGCGATTCGGCGCCCACGGGGCGTCGATGGTCTGGACCATCACCTCCAGCATCGGGTCCATCGGGGCGCCGGCCGGGGAGATCCTCTGGCGCGCCGCGGCCAGGCGGGCCTGGAGGGCGGCAACGGTGGGCGACCGCACCAGGGCACGGGCCACCAGGTCCTCGACGGCAGGCGCCGCAGGCACGTCACCGGCGGCCTGGGCCAGGGCCCGGGGCGACACCAGGAGCCCGACGGACAGGATGACCGCGAATGCCGTCGTGCGACGCTGGAGTTCCTTCACGGGCACCCTCCCGGTAAACGCGGGCGAAAATGGGGAAAATGGGGACAGACACCGATTTCCTGAGGAAATCGGTGTCTGTCCCCATTTTCTGTCCCCACTTTCCCCAGCAACCGCCGTGCCATGGCCCCACCGTTGCGCCGCGTCGTCGATATCCCCCGAATCGCCGCTGTTTCCCGGCAATCAACGCGCGACATTCCTCTGGACGAGCCGGAAGCCGCCAACCCGCTGTCGATTAGTGTCCACCTGTGTAGACAATCCTCCAATCAATCGAGGCCGTCGGCCGCTGGGGACACGGGATTCGGGGGGAAAGGACCGGGGACGGATCAGGGCTTCGCGGGGGGCGGCTTCTTCAGGAAGGACTCCGGATCCGCGTCAAAGCGCGGCTTGCAGCCCGGACAGCAGAAATAGTAGGTCTTGCCCTTGTACACGCTCTTTGCCGCGGTCGACGGGTCCGCCACGACGTTGCCCATCACGGGGCAGCGCACCTCTTCCTGTACCGCCGCATTCCTTCCGGCGGCCGGCGCCGGCGTCCCCGCATACGACGCCACGGAACCCAAAGCCAGCGCGGCGAACAGGGAAAGCACGATCGCGATTCGCATGATCATCCTTCTGTCAAAGGTCCTGGTGGACCGAACGTCCCTGTCCGGCCCTCCATCCCACTCTGCACGCCCCGTGCCGCCACCCGGCGAACGGAGCGTCCCTCACTGGGGCAGCAGCACGCGGAAACATGCGCCGCCGCCATCCGCCTCACCGACCTCGATCAGGCCGGAGTGCTCCTCGACGATGCGGGCGCTGATGGACAGCCCCAGGCCCGCCCCGTCCGGACGGGTGCTGTAGAACGGGTTGAAGATCTGGTCGCGGAGGCCCGGTGGCACCCCCGGCCCGTTGTCCGCGACGACGATACTGCAGAACGTCCGGCGCGAACGGGTCATCCGCTGCAGGGACACCGTCACGCGGCCGTCCGTCCTCCCCTGCCCCTCCAGGGCCTGGATCGCGTTCAGTACCAGGTTCAGCCCGACCTGGACCAGTTTCTCCCGGTCCCCGCGGACGCGCCGGGGCGTGTCGTCCCCGGCCGCCCGTTCCAGTTCGACCCCCGCCCGCCGCGCGTGCGCGGACGCCAGCAGGAACACGTCGTCCACGACCTCGTCCAGGTCCACGTCGCCCAGTTCCAGCCCCTGGGGCCGGGCGAACGACAGGAACCGCGACAGGATGGCCTCCAGGCGATCGATTTCCCGCAGGTGCAGTTCCAGCATCCGTCGGCGGGGCGAGGTCGGCGGGATCTCGTCGCCGAGGATCTGGGCCGTGCCCTTCAGGCTGGCCAGGGGATTCCGGATTTCGTGCGCCAGGCCCGCCGTCAGTTCGCCCAGGGCCGACAGGCGGCCCGCGCGGACGACCTCCTGCTCCATCGCCCGCTTGTCCTCGATGGCGACGGTCAGGTCGGCCGCGATGCGCTCGGCCCGTGCCCGCTGGCGGCGCTCGCGTTCCACCAGCAACCCCGTGACGACGCCCACGACGGCGTACAGGACCATTTCCAGGACCTTTTCGCTGCCGTGGGCCGGGTCCATCGCGGCGATGCTGGAAAACGCATGGGGCATGTAGGCGACCACGACCACCACGGCCGCGGACAGCGCCCCCGGCAGACCGAACTGGAACGCCGCCAGGATGATGGGCAGGTAGTACAGGCGCCGGAAGATGTCGTGCAGGTAGTGGAGGTGCTCCCCCGTCAGGTAGTGGGCCGCCGTGACCAGGGCGATCGGGCCCCAGACCAGCGCGAAGGCCTTCGCGGACAGCAGTTTCTTCACGGGCGCCTCTGCAGCACGGGACCGGCCCACGGCAACACCATGTCCGATCCTACGGCGGCCCGCCGAGGGTTGCGACACGCGAGGCCACCGGGCCGCGCAAAGACTGGCGAAACCGACCGGCAGGCCTCGTGAATCGCCCGCAGGAGCGCCCCGCCCCGCGCACCCCCTGTTCGTCCTGCCCCGCCTCCGCTAGTATTCCGCCGCTACACGGGGTTCGTCCCGGGGAGGTTCACGATGTCCTTCCGCTTTTCGATCGAGGAATCGGCCGCCATCGCCCAGGCGCTGGACGCCCGCTTTGCCGAGCACCTGCACGCCGAGCACTTCGAGGTGACCGGGCGCGTCGAGGCGACGTTCATCGAACTGAACGTCACCCTGGCGAACCGCGCGGGAACGCTGCGCTATGCCATGGATTTCCGGGCCGCCCTGCTGGAAAACCAACTGGACGAGGCCGGCGCCCGGGAACTGGCGCTGGACTTCGCCGAGTACTACCTGGACCAGTACTTCGGCGGGGGGCGCGATCTGCTGATGCCGCTGGATTTCCAGCCCTACGAGGTCGAGGACAAGGTCGTGTTCGCCCGGGGCGACATCACGAACCCGTCCCTGGACGCCGTGGCCGAAGCGATCCTGTCCGCCGGCGTTCCCCTGGCCGACGACGACCCGCGACACCTGATCAAGAAGTGACGTCTACTTGCCGGCGCCAGGTTCTTCGCGCTTCGTGAACACCAGCGATGCAACGATCGACACGAAGATCAGCCCCGCGATGACACCCAGCGAGACGCCGATCGGGATCTTGATCCACTCCACGATCAGCATCTTCAGGCCGACGAACATCAGGACCAGCGACAGGCCGTGCCGCAGCAGGTGGAAGCGCCCCAGGCTGCCGGCCAGCAGGAAGTACAGCGCGCGCAGTCCCAGGATCGCGAAGACGTTCGACGTGTACACGATGAAGGTGTCGGTGGTGATGGCGAAGACCGCCGGGATCGAGTCCACCGCGAACATGACGTCGCTGATCTCGACGACGACCAGCACGAAGAACAGCGGCGTGGCCCGCAGCACCTTGTCGGCGCCCCGCACGAAGAAGTGCTTGCCCACGTAGTCGGGCGTGGCCGGGAAGATGCGGCGGCACAGGCGCAGCACGCGGTTCTTTTCCGGGTGGACCTCCTCCTCGGTGACCATCAGGCGGACGCCCGTGAACACCAGGAACGCCCCGAACACGTAGATGATCCACTCGAACGCGTGCAGCAGGGCGCCGCCCAGGAAGATGAACACCGCCCGCATCACCAGGGCGCCGAACACCCCCCAGAACAGGGCCGTGTGCTGCAGTTTCTTGGGCACGGCGAAATACGTGAAGATGGCCAGGAACACGAACAGGTTGTCGACGCTGAGGGCCTTCTCGACCAGCCAGCCCGTCAGGAACTCCAGGCCCTTGTCGGGTCCCTCGGCCCACCACACCCCGGCGCCGAAGATCAGCGACAGCGTGATCCACGCGGCCGACCAGGCGGCGGCCTCGCGCATGCGGATTTCGTGTTCGTGCCGGTTGAAGACCCCCAGGTCCAGCGCCAGCATGATCAGCACGAAGGCACTGAATCCCACCCACAGGAGGGGGGTTCCGGTCATGAGTTCACTCAAGGACGACTCCAGGCAAAAAGGGGGACTGCCACCGGTTTCAACAGTGTTGGCGTTCACGCCGCGCGTGTACGCCCGGGAACCATAGCATCAAGGCTGGTCGTACCGCGCGCGATCGGCGAGGAGGGCGGCTTCCAGGGCGGCCCGGACAGTCGCGTCCTGCAGGGCCAGGATGCGGGCGGCCAGGATCGCCGCATTCCGCCCGCCGTCGATGGCCACCGTTGCGACCGGGATCCCCGGCGGCATCTGGACCGTCGCCAGCAGGGCATCCAACCCCCCCAGCGTACCCCCGGCCACCGGCACGCCGATGACGGGCAGCAGCGTGTGGGCCGCCACCACGCCGGCCAGGTGCGCCGCCAGCCCGGCGCAGGCGATCAGCACGCGGATGCCGCGCCCCTCGGCCGCCGTGACGTAGGTCACGACGCGATCGGGCGTCCGGTGGGCCGACAGCACCTTCACTTCGCACCCGATCCCCAGCCCGGTCAGCGCTTCCACGATCTTGTCGGCCAGGGGCCTGTCGCTGGGGCTGCCGATCACGACGCCTACGCGAACCGGTCCGTTCGTACCGCTCATGAAACTTTCTCCTTTGAATGCGCCCGAGTCGGCTGCGTCTCCGGCGAGAGTTTCCTACGGAAACCCATCGCCTCCGCCTCCGCGCGCGGGCGAGCCCCAGTGCGCCCGAGTCGGCTACATCTCCGGCGAGAGTTTC
>CAINDP010000195.1 GCA_903847405.1 uncultured Myxococcales bacterium
GACCAGTGCCGCAGTCGCATCAAGGCGGGAATCTCGCTGCTCGATCCCTCTGCGGCGCCGGGCGGCGAGCGCATCGGGGAGTGGGGCCTCCGACTCAACGTCCGCATTCGCCGGGAGAACCCCTCATGATCGCGTACGCGGAAATCCGGGCCCTTCGCACGGAATGGGACCTCCGCGACGACGTCATCGAGAAGGACTACGTCCTCGGCTGGATGCTGGCGGCCATCGCGGCCGAGCCTGCGCTTAACGACACCTGGGTCTTCAAGGGCGGAACGGCGCTTCGGAAGTGCTACTTCGAGACGTACCGTCTGTCGGAGGACCTGGATTACACGGTCATTCGGGGTGGACCAGAGGAGCCCGCGGACCTCCTTCCCATCTTCGGTCGGATCCAGGCGTGGCTGGCCGATCGATGCGGTTTGGAGATCGTGCTGGACGAAACGGCATTTCGTCGCGGCACGAACTCCCGTGGGCGGCCGACGACCCAGGGGAAGATCGCGTATCGGGGCCCCCGGCCTACATCGCAACTGCCGAAGCTCAAGATCGACATCACGGGCGATGAGGTGGTCGTCCTCCCGCCCGCGCCTCGTGGCATCCTCCACCCGTACAGCGACGCGGCAGGGGTTGCGGGCAGCGTGGCGTGCTACGCCTTCCCGGAACTCCTCGCCGAGAAGATCCGGGCTCTCGCCGAACGATGCCGCCCTCGCGACCTGTACGACGTGGTCCATATGTTCCGCCATCCGGACCTCGTGGCCAGGTCCGCGGAGGTCCTCGCCATCCTGCAGCGGAAATGCGCCCACGCCGGGATCGACGTGCCCGATCTGGCCTCCCTGGAGAACTCGCCGTTCCGCGACGAGATCCGGCAGGAGTGGGCCAACATGCTCGCGCACCAGCTCCCGCACCTGCCGTCGTTCGAGGAGTTCTGGAGGGCGCTGGGCGAGGTCTTCGCCTGGCTGGCGGGCGGTGCGGTGGTGCCGTTGCCGACGTACCCGACCAGGGACGTGGACGCGACCTGGACGCTGCCCCGATCGATGAGCGCATGGCACGCGCCGTTCCCGCTGGAGATGATCCGGTTTGCGGGTGCCAATCGCCTGAAGGTCGAAATCGACTATCGGGCCGAGGACGGTCGTTGGGGACCGCGCGTCGTTGAACCCTATTCGCTCCGGCGCACGTGCGACGGGATCCTGATGCTTTACGTGGTGAACGATCGAGGCCAGTTGCGATCGTACCGCCTCGACCGCATTCGCGGGGTTCGCCCCACGGACCACTCGTTCATCCCGCGCTACGTCGTGGAGTTCTAGGCCTCTGCGGGTAAGCCTGCGCCGCGTCGAGCCCGTTGGCGGCGTCCTCCCTTTGGATGGTCTTTCGCGGTGACGCACGCGACCTGTAGGGCTCTGGCTGCGAATCCAGTTTTCCGTGAGGCAAACCTCACCAGGACCGAACCGAGTAGCCGACCTTCTCCTCCCAGGCGCCCTCGTCCGATTCGTCATCGTCATCGGAAGCACAGTCTGCTGGGTCGGGGGTTGCTCCCAATTCCACCACGGTGGCCTGCAGGCGAAGGTTCTGGCCAACGAGATCCTGGTTCATAATCGCCAGCGCCTGAGTTTCCTCCCGGAGTCGCTCGAGTTCCCCGTTCAGGCGATCCACATGAGGCTTCGGAACCTCGACAACCTCCACGATATCGAAAGTCTTCACACCCAGTTGGAAGACCTTCGTCTTGCCGATGCCCTTGAGATCAGGCTCGCCGATGAGGACCCAACTGTACGCCGGGGGACAAGTCATTCGGAATTCGTAGGAGGCCAGGACCACCCCGGGTCGTGCGTACTTGCCAATTCGCGCACAGCGGTCAACGGGTGTTCCGAGAACATCAGGCTCGGCATGCCCAGGAAGTTCGATACAGTGAGACGTTCGCGGACGAGGGCAAGAGCGGGTTGAGCATCGAGGGCCGGGAATCGCTGCAACGGCTGATCGGGAGTGCGGTCCCCGGCACCCGCGCCCCGTTCCAGCCGCCACCCGGGATTTCTTTCGAAGTCTTGCACTTGTACGCCAGGGATCGGGGGTGTAGACCACGCCGCCCTTGACGGTCGGGTGGACGTTCAGTTCTGTAGATGGCTCCGGCTGAGGGATTTGAACCCCCGACCCGGCGGTTAACAGCCGCCTGCTCTACCACTGAGCTAAGCCGGAATCGATCAAGGTCTTCAACGAACCGGCCGGTATTTTGTTCAGCGGGCCGGGGGTTGTCAAGACGAAAATGCGGCCGGGCCCGCCGGGCCGCCGGCCGAAGGTCCCGAAGGCGCGGGACGGAGGATTGAAGGGGCCCGAGGCGACTCCTGCTCCGGCGAGAGTTTCCTGCGGAAACCCATCGCCTGCGCCTGCGTGCTCGGGCGGCCCCAGGGGAGAGCAGGGCGGTGCGGGGCTTCCGACGGCGCGCGGAAAAATCCCCGTGCAGTTTTCTTGTCACCCCCAAAAGGGTGGTGGTACCGTCGCCCTCACGATGAAGGCAATACGCATCCTCCAGGTTCTGGTCGCGCTGGTCGCGGCGGGTCTGCTGGTCCTGGTCCTGGTGTCCGACCTGTCGGGACCGGGCCGCCGGGTGCTGGACAACCTGGAAGCCGAGCGATCGTCGCTGGAACTGCGCAGCCGGACCAAGACGTTCCAGAACGAGCGGTTGCGCGACGAGGTCCGCGCCCTGAAGGGGAACCGCAAGGTCGTGGAACACCGCATCCGCGAGGACCTGGGCTTCGTCAAGGACGACGAACTGGTCATCATGATCCCGAAGTAGAGCCCCCCCCTACCTGACCGCGCAGCGCGTCCGCCAGGGTCAGCAGGGCCGGGTGCAGCGGCGTCCCGGAAGCGGCCACGCCGTCCACCAGCAGTTCCGGCAGGTTGAACGTGTAGGGCCGGCCCCTGGCGTCCGTGACGATTCCCCCCGCCTCCTGGACCAGCAGCACCCCCGCGGCGACATCCCACTGCGACCGCGGGTTCACGGTCAACGTGCCGTCGCACATGCCGGCGGCCACGCAGGCCATCTTGTAGGCGCAGGACCCGACGATTTCGCACCGCACCAGGCCCTCGATCGGGGCCAGCCATCCCTTCCGGTGTTCGTGGTTCGACAGGTACAGGGTCGAGGTGGACAGGCAGGTCGCGGTTGTCGCGCGGATCGGTGCGCCGTTCAACCACGCGCCCCCGCCGCGGACGGCCGTGAAGGTTTCGCCCGTGAACGGCTGGTGGACGCACCCCCAGGCCAGGTCCCCGTCCCGCCACAGGGCGACGCTGATCGTGGCTTCCAGGCGGCCTGCCAGCAGGTTCCGCGTGCCGTCGATCGGGTCCACGATGAACACCTCGCGGGCCTGAAGGCGGGCGCGGTCGTCGGGCCGCTCCTCGCTGAGGTACACGGGCGCCGGGCCGCCGGCGAAGGGCGCCATCAGGGCCTCGTGCAGCAGGACATCCGTTTCCCGATCGACGTCGGTGGTGGGATTCTCGGCGTCGTTGAGCTTGTCGGTGACCGGCCGGATGCGGCCGGCGGCCCCGACCACGAAGGCTCCGACGCGGACGATGGCGCGTTCCAAACCCTCGAACAGGGGGGCGTCTTCACGGGGGGCTTGCATGCCGGTCTCCTACGTCCAGGGCGGGCGGGGGGCATCGGGTCGGGTTCGCCGCAGGGCGTCGCCTTGCGTCCCCCCATTCGCTGTTCTACCATACTCATGATTTCCGGCGACCAGGAGGCGGCCCGCATGTTTTCGAAGAGCAAGGTTCTTTCCCTGTTCGACGCCCGCTTCGATTACGCGTCTGCCAGGATCGTGCTCGGCGATGCGCTGGCGAAGGCCGGCGTCGCGGCGGGGAAGGAGGGCCTGGAGGGCGAGGATCTGCGCCGACTGGCGGCGGCCCTGACGGCGCTGGGTCTGCCCCGGGTGGACGCCCTGGTCGCGGCCCTGACCGACCTTGTCGGCACGGCGCCGGCGGGCAAATCGAAGGCTGCGCCGGAACCCCAGGCCCAGGCCGAGGCGGACGCTCCGCCGCCGTCCGAGGAGTCCGGCGAGGCCGCGGAAGCCGATCAGGGCGCCGAGGCCGACGAATCCGACGCTCCGAAGGCGAAGCCGGGCAAGGGAAAGAAGCGCTAGGACCGCCGGACGCGTCCGCCGCCCGCTCCCGGGGCCGTGCGAGTGTGTCCTGGGACGCGCCTCGTTTCCGTCCGAGCAATCCCCCCGCACCGTTGCGCCGAATCCCCGTGCGATTTCTGCTTGAATCCGGCACGACCGTCCGTATGATTCCCAGCGGTGTCCCTGCGTTCCTTCCCACGAGGAGTCCCCGCAGATGCGATGGGCCGTGACGGTCTCGATGGCGGTTCTTGTCCTGGCAGTGGCGTTCCCGACAGGCGCGACCACGGTCCTGAAACTGCCGGTCGAGGACATGACCCGCCGGGCGGATCTGGTGATGCGTGCCCAGGTCGGCAGTGTCGACGTGCGTGTCGAGCAGGGTGGCGTGCGGCCGGTGGCCACCGTCGTGACGTTCCGCGTGCTGGCCGTCCTGAAGGGGCAGGCGACGTCGCCGATCTTCCGCCTGGAGCTGCCGGGCGGGCATGTCGGGACGGCTTCTTCGTTCATCCCGGGCATGCCGTCCTTCCGCGAAGGCGAGGAAGTCGTACTGTTCCTGCAGCGCACGCCGGGCGGGTTCATTCCGGCCGGGCTGTCCCAGGGGAAGTACCGGGTACGTCGCGAATCGTCGGGCCTGGCCCGGGCGGCCCGGGAGACGATCAACGTGTCCCGCGTGGCCCACGACGTCACGGGGAAACTGGTGCATGTCGAGGGACCCGATCCCGAAGACGACCTGCCCCTGGACGACCTGCTGAAGGCGGTCGGTCGTGGCCTGCTCCGCAAGGGGGGTGCGCGATGAACCGAATGAATCGCCACACTGCCTTGCTTCTGGCCTTCGCCGCGACCGTCGCATCCCTGCCGGCACCCGCGGTGGCCTACGGGGTCGCGACCTACGGGGACAGCCTGAAGGGCAACATCATCCGGTGGGGCACCCCGAACATCTCCTACTATCTGGATGAGGCCGGGACGAAAGGGCTGACCGCGGCCCAGGCCCAGCAGTGCATGAAGGATTCGTTCGCCGGCTGGGAACAGTCGGCCAACTCCCAGGGCACCGTCTGCACGTCGCTCCATTTCACCTACGCCGGGACCACGACGGTCAAGAAGGTCCTGCCGCTGTCGACCAGTTACAACATCTACGAGGACGGCAAGAACCAGTTGGTCTGGATCAACTCCGGCTGGACGTTCGGCGACCAGGTGCTGGGGGTGACGATGGTCAACGGTTCCTGGTCCTGGAGCGGCACCATCACCGAGTCGGACATCGCCTTCAACGGCCAGAACTACAACTGGAACGTCACCGGCGACGTCGGGTACTGGAACAACGACATGGATTGCAGGAGCGTCGCAATCCACGAGATCGGGCACCTCTTCGGGCTGCAGCATGTTCTGTCCGGGGCTTCGTACACCGACCCGCCGACGATGAACCCGGCCGTGGACCCGGAGGGGAAGTCCGCCAGTCTCAGCCTGGACGACCAGTTGGGGGCGTGCTTCCTGTACCCGGTGAACGACTACTACCGATGCAGCAAGACCAGCGAATGCCCGAAGGTCGTCGGCCACGACGGCAACCAGGAAATCGAGGTCGGACAGATCTACTGCCAGGACACCTACTGCCAGGGCGGTGGCGGACTGGCCCCGAACACGACCGAACTGGGCGGGGTCTGCACGAAGGTCACCGACTGCGTCGTGGGCCTGGGGTGCTGGACACTGTCCTCGGGCGTCGACATGTGTTCGCGCACCTGCGACACCGCCGCCGACGACTGTCCCGCCGGGTACCACTGCGAGGTCCCGGCCGGGACCGGGGTGACCCAGTCCATCTGTGTCCCCGGCACCAAGAAGAAGGTCGTCGGCGACGCCTGCTCCACGGCGTACGAATGCACGACGAACTTCTGCCAGCCCCAGCCCGACAAACCCGTAACGACCACCTGCCGCCTGGCGTGCACGTCGGGCGGGACCGCCTGCCCGGTGGGCGAGGCGTGCTGGTCCTCGGCGTATTCCAGCGTCGGCGGGTGCTATCCCGAGGCCATGGTGCCCAAGGTCAAGTTGAAGCTGGGCGCGGAGTGCACGGCCCAGGGCGAGTGCGAATCGGGCCTGTGCTATGCGGCGCCGGACGACGTGGCCCGGTGCCTGAAGACCTGCGTCGTCGCCAGCCCGGTCTGCTATACCGGGTACCGGTGCATCGACATGGGGAACGGGGACGGCGCCTGCGTCCCCGGCGACGGGAAGAAGGTCGCGGGCGTGGAGTGCGCGGCGAACGACGAGTGCAGCAGCGGCTGGTGCGTCACGCTGGTGACCGACGGCAAGTCCTGGTGCCGCAAGTCGTGTGACCTGGCCTCGTGGGTCTGCGACACGGGCAATTCCTGCGTGTCCTTCGGTTCGACCGACTTCGGCGTGTGCATGCCCAGCGAAGGCAAGGGGGCTGCGGGCGAGGCCTGCGCCGCGAACGCCGACTGCATTTCGACCATGTGCAGGGACTTCGGCGACGGCGGCCGGCTGTGCACCCAGAACTGCGTGGCCGGCGCGTGCCCGAACGATTGGCATTGCGTCGTCGGCGACCCCTGGGGCGATCTCTGCGCCCCGGCCGGTTTCGACCCGCTGACTCCGGGCGACGAGGGGACTCCCCAGGAGGACCGGGGGACGACCGTGGACGAGGACGTTCCCGGGACGGCCCAGGATTTCGGGCAGGAGGACGCCGGTTGGGTGCCCCCGCAGCCTCTGGCCAGCAAGAAGGGGTGCACGGCAGGCGCCGTTCCGGGCACTGCCCCGGTGCTGCAACTGCTGCTGGCCCTCGGGGCCCTGATCGCCCGTCGCCGCCGCTCCTGATCCCCGATGCGCGGTGCGCACCACTTTCCACCACACTGCAGGGCGCCGCGGCTTGTCGCTCCCGGCCGGATCGGGGATGATGGTGCGGTTCTCCGGGTGGCGGCGTGATGGGCGGCTGGTCAACCATTTCCGACGACGAATTCGAGCGGGTCAAGGGCCTCGCCGAGGACGCCCGGAAGGCCTGCGAAGACCACGACCCCGTCACCTTCCACCACTCCGTGCGCGTGGCCCACTGGTCCGTGCTGCTGGCGTCGCGCCTGGTGGGATTCGGCCTGTCGCGCCTGCGGCGGCTGGAAATCACCGCGATGCTGCACGACTACGGCAAGAACTTCGTGGACCCGAAGGTGCTGGCGAAAAGCGGCCCCCTGGACGAGGCCGAGTGGTTCCAGATGCGCAACCATCCGGAACTGGGCATCACGCACCTGCCGGTCCCGCTGGACTACGTGGCGCACGAGGGCATCCGGTGGCACCACAAGTATTACAACGGCGGCGGGTATCCCGAGGGCGACGTCAAGGGCGTGGATCTGCCCCTGGAAGCGCGCCTGATCTCGGTGGCGGACGTGTTCGACGCGCTGACGTCGAAGCGCCCCTACCGGGTCGAGCACCCGGCGTTCACGCCCAGCGAAGCCCTCGACATCATGCGGAACATGTCGGGACGGCAACTGGATCCATCGCTGGTGTCCCTGTTCGACGCGGTCTACAAGGGCGAGTGCGAACGCGTGGGGGGCGCCGCGGGCGCCCAGACGATGCAGTTGATGAGCATCCTGGGCGTGGAAATCCAGCGGGCCCGCGACATCCTGAAGCGCATCATCGGGTCCTTCGACCTGCGGAACCCGCTGCGCGGCCGGGTGGCCGAGCCCGTCCTGAACGAACTGATCGCCAAGCTGGAACGCACCAACCTGGACCGGGGCTCGGCGGAAAACATCGCCCGCAGCGTGCTGGCGCTGCCGTTGAAGGAAACCTTCGCGCCGGACGACCTGGAACCCCTGCGCGGTTCGGCCGGACCGACCGGCGCCATGGTCGGCCACCACTTCGAGGTGCGGTTGGCCCTGCGAAACCGCGAGCGCGACACGTCCTACCTGAAGGTCGTCGTCTACAAGGGGCGGCTGTGGCTGTGCATCAGCGAAACCACCGACGACGCGATCGAGGTGCGATTGGCACGGTAGGGTGCGGTTCGAAGGCTAGGGCGTCGTCGTTTCGGGAACCAACTCCAACTGATCGATTGCCGGGCCGGTGATGTCGCGGACGATCCGCACGTGACCGGCGACGGGGATCACCACGGACTGCTCGACCGGGCCCCGGAAGCCGTTGGACGTGGCGTCCACGTGGTAGCGCCGCAGGATCCACCGCAGGGGGGTCAGGGGCACGCCCTCCACGTCCAGTTGGTACCGCATGCGCACGCCCTCCTGGGCGGGGGACACCGGGGGCAGGGACACGACGACCGCCGTCAGCCCGCCGGTCTTGGTCCGGGCGGCCAGCACCCGCAGCGTGTCGCCTTCCAGGGGCAGTTCGGTCCCGGCGTCGGGCACGTCGGCATCTGCCGCATCCGTGGCGGCGTCCCGGGCAGTCGCGTCGGCCACGACGTCCAGGGTGGTCGCCTGCGGAAGGGCCGCACTGGCCGCTGCATCCTTCGGGGCGTCCGTGGCCACGGCGTCCCGGGCGTCCAGGTCCGACCCGATCACATCCCGGTCCTCGGTGACCGGATCGGGCCAGGGGACGGTTTCCACCGCGATCCGCGTGGCGTCGTCGGCGTCCATGCGCGCGAACGGGGACAGGGACAGCAGGGCCGGCAGGGGCTGGCCGTCCGCCGACTGGAACAGGTCCTCGCCCGTCACGGCGCCCACCGTGGTCGGCAACGGGCCGCCCCAGCGATCCGCCACCAGCAGGTCCAGGTCGTCCTGCTCCAGCACCTTGACCATGGCCAGGTAGGCCCCCAGGTAGGCGGACCGGCGCGCCGTGGTGTCGTAGACCTTGGACAGGGACGCCCAGGTCGCTTCGGGCAACCGGAGCCCGGTGTCGGCGATCTGGACGCCCGTCAGGCCCATGCCGTCCAGCGCCGCACGCGTTGCCTTGACCAGGGCCAGGTGCTGTTCGGGGGTGCTGGTGTTCGACAGGAACGACAGGACCTCGGGGGCCAGCGTCGACTGCTGCCGGATGTAGTCCAGAAAGCCGCCCAGCAGCGTTCCCTTGGTCGTCACGTCGTCGGGCCCGGCTGCGGGAAGGGACGGTCCCACCGTCGCCTGGATGCGCGTGGCTCCACCGTCCGGAAACGCGACGTCGAAGGCGCGGCGCCAGGCGACGTACACGGGCAGCAGCGAGGACAGGCCGCCCTTGGCATAGTTGGCGGTGGCCAGGGCGTCGGGCAGGAACTCGACGTACCCCGGGTGCAGGCGCTGCAAGGCCAGACGGGCCGTCGCGTCGGCGGTGAAATAGGGCGCCGTGGCCCGGGACAGGCGGTCCGTGACGCCGGTGACGACGGTTGCCCAGGTGTCGACGTCGCCGATCCGGCCGCCCGTGGCGACGCCCTCGGTGGAAGTGCAGGAGCCCTGGTCGAGTCCGATGTCGTAGATCGTCTGCCACATCGGGACGATGCTGCGCGCCGCCAGTTCCACCGTCAGGCTCTGCAGTCCTTCCATGCTGTAGGAGGCCGACCGGGTCGGGTCGGCCGTGGGATCGGGGAACACCGCGTCCAGGGTCAACTGGCAGCCCCAGCCCCGGGGGTACCGGAGGACCTTCACCCCCGCCTGCTGACTGAACGGGAGGGGGTTCTGGCCCGTCGGCGCCAGGGAACTGCCGTCCACGCCGTTGAACGGGCGCAGCCGGGCGGGCAGTCCGCCGGCGCCGTTCACGGGCGTGTCCAGACGGACGGTGAACGCCCGAGTGACGGCCTGGTTGTACCCCCCGGGGAGGGGCGGCGAGTTCGAAACGTCGCATGCGACGAAAGCGACGGCCAACAGCGACAGGGAACCCAGCAAAGCGCGCGTTTTCATGCCGCAACTTTAGTGGGTTTTTCGCCGGATCGCAAAGGGGGTGGAGCCCGCCTTGCCAACCTCCCCCCGTCGGGATACCCTCCGGCCATGTCGCTGGACCTCATCGCCGCCGGTGTCGTCGTGCTCTTCGCCCTCACCGGCCTCCTCTCGGGCCTGCTGCTGCAGGTGCTGCGGCTGGCCGCGTCTGCGGTGGCGGCCACGGCGGCCCTGGCCCTGTCGGGACCGGCCATGAAGGCCTTCCCCATGCTGGCCGATCAGCCGGCCGCGCGGGAGGTGTTCTACCCCTTCGTCATCTTCACGACGCTGTACCTGGTGCTGGACGTGGTCGCCCGACTGGTGGTGGCGGTGCTGCACTCGGTGGCCGGTCCCCTGTCCATCCCCGACCGCCTGGGCGGGCTGGTCCTGGGTGCCGTCAAGGGCGTGATCCTGGTGTACTTCCTGGTCGCCGTGGGCCTGTCCACCGAGGCGTCGTCCGGCGGCCGTCTGGCGCACCTGGACACCGGCAAGTCCGTCGTGGCCGGCTTCGTGAAGGCGTGGCCCGTGGGTCGCCTGAGGGACTTGATGCGAACGCAGACGCTCCGGGACCTCGGGGTGGATGTCGACCTTCCTGGCACCCATCCTCGCGGCCGCTGAGCCGCCCGGGAGGGCCGACGTGGACGACCCGACGCCATCCGACCCGGTTCCCCCACCCCCGACATCGCTCCGGTGGCGCACGGGCCTCGAGGTCCTGGGCCTGTGGGCGGCGGGCCTCGTGATCCTGTTGGCCGGGGGCCGTTTCGCCGTCCTCGGCGGCCTTGCAGCCGATGTCGCCTCCACCGCCACCGCCGCATTCTTCCTGCTGGTGCCCGTCCTGCTGGTGCGTCGTGCCGGCCTGGACCCTGCCGCGTCGCTGGGGCTGCATGCCCGGGGCCTGGGTCGGTCCCTGGCGACCTTCCTGGTGGTGGCCGCCATCGTATTCCCGCCCTATATCCTGGCCTTCGAAGGCTGGTCCCGCCTGGTGGAAGGGCGTCACCTGCACCTGCCCGCCGAGCCCCTGGCGGACTTCCCGGCGGACGTCCGGGGGCGTCCCGATCTGCCGGACCTGGCCCCCGCCGCCGTGGCCTGGACCCAGGAGGACGCGCTGTACGTCCTGAACGCCTCGGACGCGCCCGTGCAGGCCATCATCCGCGGGTGCATGGGGCCGGCCTCGGGACTGGCGCAACGCGAAGGCCGGCTGTTCCTGCGGGAACTGGAAACGTCCCCTGCGTCGGACGGCGCGATTTCGGGGCGTCTGGAGCCCGGCGCGGGCTGGCGATGTCGCGTAACGGACGAATTCCAGGCCACGCTGGAGGGGCCCCACGCCCCCTGGCGCACCGGCGAGGGGCTTCGCAGCCCGGGCGGGGACACCGTGTCCGCCAGCCGTTCGATCCTGTGGCTGTTCGAACTGCTGCTGATCCACCTGCTGGTCATCGCCCTGCCCGAGGAGGTGTTCTACCGCGGGTACGTGCAGTCCCGGCTGGCCCCGCTGTTCCGGCGTCGCCTGCGCGTGCTGGGCGTGAACATGGGCGGGCACGTGGTCCTGGCCTCGGCGCTGTTCGCCCTGTCGCACCTCGTGGCGATCCCCGCACCCTTCCGCCTGGCGGTCTTCTTCCCCGGATTGCTGTTCGGCTGGCTTCGCGAGCGGACCGGGTCGCTGGTCGCGCCGGTGCTGCTGCACGCGTTCAGCAACGTGCTGCTGGCGCTGCTGGTGCGGTTCCAGGGGTAGGCGACCGGGGTCCGGCAGGAAGGGGAGGAGGGCAGGGCGCGGCCCCGCCCGGGCGGGTTACGGGGCGGCGTTCGGCGCGATCGGCGTCAAGGTCAGGCGCAGCGTCCCGCCGTTTTCCACGTCGGAGTGCTTCAGCCACATCGAGTCCACCGCAACCCCGTTGAACGTCGCTTCCGAGATGACCGTGTCGCGCCGGCCCGTGGCCCCGGCCGCCTCGACAATCAGGTCGCCCTTCGGCAGGTGCAGCACCGCGCGGTCGAAGATCGGCGCGGTGATGTAGTAGCCCGGGAAGCACGGCCAGGGATACAGGCCCACGGCCGCGAAGGCGTACCACGCCGCCAGGGTCCCGGCGTCGTCGTTGCCCACCATCCCGTCGGGCTTGTTGGCCCAGTTCGCGTCCAGGATCCAGCGGGACCACCGCTGGGTCAGGTCCGGCCGCCCGGCCCGGATGGCCAGGAAGGGCGCGTGGATGTCCGGCTCGTTGCCCATGAAGAAGTAGTTCGAGGGGATCAGGAACTCGAAGTTCTCGATCGCCTGCTCCATGAAGATCGACAGGCGCTCCACCACCTTCGCATCGCCGCCGATGGTTTCCCGCAATCCCGCTTCGTCGTGCGGCACGAACCACATCCACTGCCAGGCCGTGCCCTCGACGTAGTGCCCGCGGCCCAGGTTCCATTCCGTCGGTTCGAACGGCCCCGCCGTCAGCGTGCCGTCGGCGTTGTGCGCCCGGAAGAAACCCGTGTCCGCGTCCCACAGCTTCTTCCAGCCGGTCGACCGCGCGCGGTACCGGGCCTCGTCCTCCGTCTTCCCCAGGGTCTTCGCCATCTCGGCCAGGCAGTAGTCGTTGAACGCGTACTCCAGAGTCAGGGAAACCGACTCGCCCGAGGCGTCGGCGGCGCAGTAGCCCACGTCCAGGTAGGACTGCAGGCACCCGCGGTTGCCGTAGGCGCCCGAGCCGGACGTGGGCCCGTCGGCGTTCTTCTTCAGGGTGTCGTACAGGACGTCCATGGCGTTCGTGGGCATGTCGTCCGTGTTGAAGTCCACCATCCCCTTCAGGACCGTGTCCGCCGCCACGCTGGCCGAGTGCTGCCCGATCATGCTGCCCGTGTCGCCGGCGCCCATGGGCCACATCGGCGACCAGCCGCCCGTGTTCATCATCGTGGTCAGCGAGCGCATCATGTCGCGCTGCCGCTCCGGCCAGACCAGCGTGTACAGCGGATGCGAGGTGCGGAAGGTGTCCCAGAAGGACATGTCGGTGTAGTAGGTCCAGCCGGTCGCCTGGTGGGGCACGGGGTTGTCGCGGTCGAACGTGCGGAAGCGCCCGTCCACGTCGCTCCAGATCGTGGGCATCTGCATCACGTGGTAGATGGACGTGTAGAACTGCACCTTTTCGTCCGTCGAGCCGCCCTGGACCTCCATGCGTCCCAGTTCCGCCTCCCAGAGGGCGACGGTCGCCGCGCGCTCGGCCTCGAAGTCCATCGTGGGCATTTCCGCCGCCATGTTCTTCTGCGCGCCTTCCGCGTCCACGTACGACAGGCACACCTGGAACTCGACGACGGGGTCGGTGGCCGTGTCGAACCGGAAGTACGCGCCGTAGTTCGGATTGGGCACCGTGCTGGTCGCGACCGTCGCCACGCCTTCCTGCAGCGCCCCGTCCAGCCACGTTCCGTAGGACGCGAACGGGCGGTCGAACTTGATTGTGAAGTACACGGGGAACCCACCGTAACGACCGCTGAACTCGCCGTCGTTGTGGTTCCATCCGTCCACGGTCCTGTTCGTCGCGTCGATGGACACCGCGCCGCCCTTGGAGCGGCCCTTGACGGCCGCGGTCGTCGGGTCCAGCGCGATCGTGCCGGTCGTCCCGTCCAGGAACGTGTACCGATGGTGGGCGCAGCGGGTGGACGCCGTCAGTTCCACCCGGACCCGCGGATCGGTCAGGTTCACCGCGTAGTAGCCCGCCGACGCGACCTCGCCCTCGTGGGTGAAGGTCGCCTGCAGGCCATGGCGCGGCGTCTTGTCGGCCGTCATCTCGCCCACGGGCATGAACCCGATGTTGCCGTAGTCGGGCGCCCCGGTGCCGTGCAGGTGGTTGTGGGTGAAGGCGTAGATGTAGTCGTCCTCGTAGTGGTAGCCGCCGCAGTGCTGGAAGGCGGTGACGCCGGCCGAGGTCTTGGTGTCCGGGCTGACCTTCACCAGGCCGAAGGGCGCCGTGGCGCCGGGCAGGGCGCTGCCGACGTTGGCCAGTTCGCCGCCGCTGCCGATGAAGGGATTGATCCAGCGGGCGTAGGGCGGGTCGTCGAGGCCCGGTCCCGGGTCCCCGGGGATGTCCTGGCCCGGATCGGTGGTGACGTCGTCCGGCACGTCCGGAAGCAGATCGCCGGGAACTTCGGGGGTCGCCACGTCGGCAACGTCCCCGATCGTGCCGTCGACGCCCGGGTCGGCGTCCGTGCCGGACGACCCGGTGGAACCGCACGCCGCCGCGAACATCAATGCCGTTGCCGCAGCAAGGAAGGACCAACGCCCAGTCACCATGACGCCCCCCGGGACAAGCCGGTGGCTACTCTAGTGCAAACCAACGGCAGTTTACAGGGGCTTGTGCCGGTCCTGCCGGCAGGCGTGACGCGGTTCAGGGAGGGGGACCCTGGGTGCCGTCGTCCTTCAGCCAGCGGTACAGAGTGGCCCGGCCGACGTCCAGCGACCGGGCGGCCTTGCTGACGTTCCCGGCCGCGACCTGGATGGCCAGTTGCAGGTAGGCGGCCTGGACGTCGTGCAGCGTCGCCAGGGCGTCCACGGTGGGGAACACGGCCTTCAGCCGCTGCTCCAGCGGGGCGGAGGGGTCCAGGGAGGTCGGCGTCGGCGTCGCGGACTCGGGAACCATGGTGGGCAGGCGGTGGCTGCCCAGCGTGAAGCCCACGTCCTCGCCCGTGATCTCGTTCCCCCGGGCGACGATGACCGCGTGGCGCACCAGGTTTTCCAGCTCGCGGACGTTTCCCGGGAACGGGTGGGACGACAGCGTCCGCAACGCCCCCTGGCTGAACCCCAGGATCGGCTTGCCTTCCTCCCGGGCAAATCGCCGCAGGAAGTGGGCCGCCAGGATCGGGACGTCCTCCGGGCGCTCGCGCAGCGGCAGCAGGCGCACCGGGAACACCGAAAGGCGGTAGTACAGATCCTCGCGGAAGTTCCCGTCCCGGACCTCGGTCATCAGGTCGCGGTTGGTGGCGGACACCACGCGCACGTCCACGCTGATGGTTTCCGTGCCGCCCACGCGCTGGAACGTGTGGTCCTGCAGTACGCGCAGCAGCTTGGCCTGCAGCGACTTGGGCAGTTCGCCGACCTCGTCCAGGAACAGCGTGCCGCCGTGGGCCGCCTCGAACTTGCCGGCCCGCCGGGAGGTGGCGCCGGTGAAGGCCCCCTTTTCGTACCCGAACATCTCGCTTTCCAGCAGCGTTTCCGGGATGCCGGCGCAGTTCACCGCGATGAAGGGGCCGGCTTTCCGGTTGCCTGCGGCGTGGATGGCCCGGGCGATGACCTCCTTTCCCGTGCCGCTTTCGCCCTCGATCAGCACCGTGACGCCCGAGTTCACGACGGACTCGAGGGTCCGCAGGATCTGCTTCATGCGCGGGGACACGGTCAGGAACTCGCTGAACTGGCCCTGCTCGGACAGTTGGGTGCGCAGCGAGTTCAGTTGCTCGGTCATGGCCACGCGATCGAAGGCGTTCTTGACGGCGACGTTCAGGCGCTTGGCGAGGTCCGACCCCTTGGCGATGAAATCGAACCCGCCCCGGCGCGTCGCTTCCACGGCCAGGTCCAGGGCCGCATGCCCCGTGACGAAGATGACGGGCAGGTCCGGCGAGATGCGCTTGATTTCCTCGAAGACGTCCAGGCCGCCCAGGTCGGGGAGGTTGATGTCCAGCAGGACGACCCCGGTGAAGCCATCCCGGATCCGCGCCAGCCCCTCGTTGCCCGTGGACGCAGTGAAGACCTCGTAGCCCTCGCCGTTCAGTTGCAGCGTGAGCATGCTGACCAGTTGCGGATAATCATCGACGATCAGGATACGGCGGTTGGCCACGACCATCCTTCCCGCAGGACGAACCCGTCGGTTGTGAACTGGTCGTAGTGTATCAATTTGAGAACCGTGAGACAACCCGGGCGGGCGAGGGGAGCGCGCAGGGGCGCATCCGGGGCAGTGTTGGGGACTTCAGGCGTGGTGGAATGCAGGAAGGAAAAGGGCCCGGGGTCCCGACCTCGTCTGGAGGTCGTTCGCTTCCACATCCGCTACCGTTGTGCCTCCTAACCGCTTCGCTGTCATGGGCGGTCGGGACCCCGGACGGGCCTTCTACGTGTCGGATGCTTCTGGCGCCCGACCCGCGATTTTCAAGGAGAGTGCATCCCCCGGCGGCCCGTTGACCGGGCCGCCGGGAGACTAATGGGGGTAAATTGTGAAATGAGGGTTGGGGAGTCAACGTCACCGTACGTCATTTAGTATTAGCAGGATGCGTGCCAACGGTCGCGATGATGTGAAACCTCTGATAACTACACAGAAAGGCATCCCAATGGCGCGACAGGGGAGTTGTAACAGATTGATACATGTTTGGGCGCGTCAGGGGGGCGAAGGGGGGAGGGGCCGATACAAGAATCGTCCTAGCCCTTTGGATGACTGGGGTTTCGCGGTCAGAGAATGGTGTGTCGCAAAATGAAACATGCGGAAGAAAGTGGATCAGGATGGTACGGTCTGGCCTACCAGCCCTTCGCGTCCAGCAGGACCTGCAGCTTGAGGGACATGGCGAGGTTGCCTTCCACCTTCAGTTTGCCGGTCTTGAACGCGTCCATGGCGCCCAGTGTGCCGTTGACCAGTCCCAGGAAGTCGCCGGCGGCCATGCGGATGCGGCAGTTCATCTTTTCGGCCGGGCCTTCGCGCAGAACGGGTTGCGTCAGGTCGAGGGTCCAGGTGCCGCCCGTTTCGCCGTCCAGCACGAACTCGAACACGCCGCCGATCAGCTTGGCACGAGAAGGGTTGCCGTCGATGCGCGCCTTCAGGACGTCATTGATGTATGAGGTTGCGGATTCGTAAGCCACGGTGAGCCTCCTTCCTTCCTTTCAGATTCCGGCACCAGCCGGGGACGATGATAGCCGAGGGGCGGGGAGGGGGCAAACCGGAGCGACCGCGCGGCGTGGGCGGGCGCGCTCGACGTGGTCGCAGCGGGGCTGGTAGAATGCCGGCGACCGGGGGATCTGCATGCGAATCGGACCTGCGCGGTGCATCGGCATCTCGGGGAACATCGGTACCGGGAAATCGACGCTGGTCGAGTTCCTGACGAAGCACTTCCGGGTCCAGCCGCTGTACGAACCGAACGACGAAAACCCCTATCTCGCGGACTTCTACCAGGACATGCCGCGCTGGGCGTTCCACAGCCAGGTGTTCTTCCTGGTGCGGAAGTTCCACCTGCACCGGCAGTCCGAGGCGACCCCCGGATGCGTCGTCGTGGATCGGACCATCTACGAGGACGCCGACATCTTCGCGGCGAACCTGGCACGGATGGGCGTTCTGTCGCCGCGCGAGTACGGCACCTACCGGCAGATGTTCCAGACGTTCGTGGACCTGCTGCGGCCCCCGGACCTCATGATCTACCTGCGCTGCGGGCTGTCGTCGATCCGGCAGCGTGTCGCCCTGCGGGGCCGGCCCGAGGAGCAGGCCATCCCGGACGCCTACCTGAAGCGACTGAACCGCATGTACGATCAGTGGTATTCGAACTGGCACCTGTCGCCCAGCCTCGTGCTGCGCACGGATCGGATCGACTACGTGTCGGACCTGGTGGACCAGGCGGACGTGCTGGATGCCATCGAGCGCATCGTGGGGCGCCTGCCGCACCAGGATGATGCGGAGTGAGCCGGGAAGGAGGGTGCTGAATGGGACGTGACGCTGCTTCCGGGCGATCGGATCGGGGCGTGCCTGCCGGCGCGCAGTGGCCTTCGGCCGTGGCCCTGGTCCTGGCCCTCCTGGCGTGCCGTGGGGCCCCGGGGGCCGCTGCCGACGCGTCCTCGTCCCCGGCGGAGGTCCCCATGCGCGAAACGACGGCAGTGTTCACCGCGGCGGACGGGCGGAAGTCGTCGTTCCGGCTGGAGGTGGCCGATACGCCCGACCTGCGCGAGCGCGGCCTGATGTACCGGAAGACCCTCGACCCGTCGCGGGGGATGGTGTTCGTGTTCCCGGCGGACGATGTCCTGTCCTTCTGGATGAAGAACACCCACGTGCCGCTGGACATGGTCTTCGTGGAGGCGACGGGGCGCGTGGCCGGCGTGGTCGAGGATGCCCGGCCGCTGACGCTGGACGTCCGGACGATCGGTGTTCCGTCGCGCTACGTGGTGGAGTTGAACGGTCGTGTTGCGAAGGCGAAGGGGATTGGCCCGGGCGCTACCGTCGTGTTCGAGCCTCCGTTGAAGCCCGTCGGGCGGTAGGCCCGGTCGGAACCAACCCGCTTTCAAGCAGAACCGAGGCCCTACGCCTGCTGGGCGCGGATGCGGCGGACGAAGGTCATGACCGTCTGGATGACGGCGGGGGCCTCCATGTCCAGCAGCATCTCGTGGCCGCTCTTCTCGAACCACACGAGGTTCTTGTCCTTGGAGGACACCTTCTTGTGGATGATCGTGGCCGCCACCGGGTTCACGACCTGGTCCTTGCGGGTCTCGATGATGACGATCGGCGCCTTCACGAACGACAGCAGGTTCGTGACCTTGTGCGCGTACTCGTACAGCGACGCGAAGGACGCCGTGGCGAACTTCGGGTAGTTCCGGTTCTCGCGCTTGCGGCACTCGTCGTCGTGGTAGGCGTCGGGGCTCGGCCAGAACTTGATGACCTTGGCCAGCGCCGGGGTCATGAAGGCCATCGGGTCCGCGAACTTCAGGGCCGCGGCGACCGTCGCGACGCCGACGACCTTGTCGCGGTGCCGGGCAGCCAGTTCCAGCGCCACGAGGCCTCCCATGGACAGGCCGACCACGAGGATCTTGTCGCACTCACGATACAGGTCCAGCAGGGCGTTTTCGCCGTCCTCGAACCAGTCGCGGTTCGTGACGCCTTCCATGTCCTGGTACTTCGTGCCGTGGCCACGAAGGATCGGGAAGCGGTAGGGCAGGTCCTCGGTGTCCAGGTACGGGACCAGCGGGTCCACGCAATGGATGTCGGAGGTGAAGCCGTGCAGCACCAGCACGCCCAGCGGCGCCTTGGTGCCGGCCTTCAGGCCCTTGGGGGACCGGGTGTAGGCGTAGCGCGGCAGGAAGGACGGTTCCGTCTTGTCGCGGATCGGCACGACGGTCGGGACGAAGTCGCGGGTGAAGTCGATCAGCTCGGACATCGCCAGCATGATCTTCTTGGTCGACTTGGCCAGGTCCTCGCGGGTCGTTTCCTTGACCGGCTTCTTGAAGTACAGGGGCTTGCCGAAACGGATCGTCACCGGCGCCGGCTTGGGCATCGGCGGGAAGACCTCGAACCGGGGATACGCTTCCGGCGGGTACGCCAGGCCGGTGCCCGACAGGCCGCAGGGGATGATCGGGGCGCCGGTGGCCATGGCGATGCGGACGGCGCCGGAGTGGCCGCGCAGCAGGCCGGTGTCCTTTTCGACGTCCCAGCGCGGCACGTCTTCCTCACCGGGGATGGTCCCCTCGGGGAAGATGACCACGGCCTTGCCGTCGTTGACTGCCTTGATGATTTCGGCCAGGGCGTCCTTGTCGCCGCCGCGCTTGACGTAGATGCCGTCCGCGAGGTCGATCGTGCGGCGGAGCATCGGCCATTCCTTGAAGTCCGCCTTGGCCACGAAGAACAGGCGGCGCTTGGTGCCGACGCCGAGCACCTGGGCGTCCAGCCACGAACGGTGGTTGGAGGCGATGATGCAGCCACCGGTCTCGGGGATGTTCTCCTCGCCGATGACTTCCAGGTTGTACTGCTTGTCGAAGGACTTCTTCATCATGGTCTTGATCGTGCCGTTGAACTTGTCCTTCAGGGGCTCGTACAGGCCGGCCTTCTTGAGGGCGTCCACGCCCAGTCCGACGACCTGGTCCACGGGCATCAGCACCTTGTTCACGAGCTCGTACGTTTCCATGACGGCGTTCCTCCGTTCTCACGTGGATCAGCCCGAGTCGACTACGGCTTCGGCGAGAGATTGCTGCGCAACCCGCTCGCCCGCGCCTTCGTGCCCGGGCAGCTTCGGGGAAGGACGTCTCCCCCGCTCGACGGACGAAGCATGGCGCGATTGCTGCACCGCGTCAAGAGTCGAGTTTGCGTCCGGATGTCACGTGCGCCCCTGTCGGGAAAGTCCTCGCACCGAATGGTGTCTTGAGTCCTGTGGCGCGTGCGGGGTATGCTTGCGCGTCGGATCCTTGGAGCGTCCCGAGGCGGCTTCGGCTTCGGCGGGAGAGGTGGAGTCCCCATGATCGATGACGATACCCTGAACCGGTTGCGCGGAGCCGCCGGGGAGGACGGTGTTTCCGTTCGACCGGCCGATCTGGACAACGCCTCGTCGGACCAGTGGCCGCGCCTGGGCGTCCTGCGCCTGTCGCGGTCCGCGCCCGACTGGCGTCCGGAGGCGGTCGCGTGGCCCCGGGACGACGGTGCGGTTGCCGGCATCCTGCGGACCTGTCGCGACGCGGGCATCCCCGTGGTGCCGCGAGGCGGCGGTTCGGGCGTGTGCGGCGGCGCCGTTCCGGTCGAGGGGGGCGTGGTCCTGGACCTGACCCGGATGAACCGCCTGCTGGAGGTGGACGACCTGTCGATGACCTGCGTGGTCGAGGCGGGCATGATGGGGAAGGCCCTCGAGGACGCGCTGAACCTCCGGGGCTACACGCTGGGTCACGAACCCTCCTCGATGGGCATTTCCACGGTCGGCGGCTGGGTTGCGACACGATCGGCCGGCCGGCACTCGGCGCGGTTCGGGAAGATCGAGGATCTGGTGGTGTCGCTGGACGTGGTCCTGTCCGACGGGACGCCGCTGCGCCTGCACTCGATGGTCGAGCATCGGGATTCGCCCGAACTGGTCCACCTGGTCCTGGGGGCGGAAGGCACGCTGGGCGCCGTGGTGCGGGTGCGGTTGCGGATCTTCCCGCGCCCGGCGGCGCGCCGGATGGTGGCCTTCCGCTTCATGGAAATGGACATGGGCCTGGAGGCGATGCGGAACATGCTTCAGGCGGGGTTGCGCCCGTCCCTGCTGCACCTGTACGACCCGATCGAAACGCTGGTGCACGAATTCTCGGAGGCCGAGGCCGGGACGACGGATCCGCTGGAGGCCGAGGCCGGGGTGCTGGAAACGGCCCTGCGCCGGCTGGTCCGGGGCGAACTGCCCAGCGTCTCCCGGCGCGTCGCGGCGCGGATGCTGCGCCAGACCCTGGCGAACCCGCTGGTGTCGATGCCGATCATGGACCGGTTGCCCCTGTCCAGCCTGATGGTGCTGGGCTTCGAGGGGGACGAGCGGCGGACGCGGTTCGACCTGGCCGAGGCGACCGACATCGCGCTGCGGGCCACGGGGCGCGACCTGGGGCCGGGTCCGGCCGAGCACTGGTCCAAGCACCAGCGCTACGCGTCGTCGTATCGTTTGACGCAGGTGTTCGGGCGCGGGGCCTTCACGGACACCGTCGAAGTGTCCGGGCTGTGGCGGGACCTGCCGGGGATCTACCGGAAGGTGCGGTCGGCGTTGTCGCACCGCGTGGTCGTCATGGCGTCCTTTGCCCACGCCTACCGCGAGGGGTGCGCCTGCTACTTCACCGCCGTCGGCGAACAGTCGAACCCCCGGCGCCTGCTGGATCTGTACGACTGGTGCATCCCGACGGGATTGTCCAGTGCCATGGAGGCGGGCGCCTCGCTGAGCCACCACCACGGTATCGGCATGATGAAACGCGCCTACACGCCCGAGGAGTTCCGGGGGGGCAGCCGCCTGTTCTGGGCGATCAAGCGCGCGATGGACCCGGCGTGCATCATGAATCCACAGAAGGTCTACCCGGGGACGGTGCCGCTGGTGCGCCCGGACGCGGACCGGCTGAACCCGCATGCCGATTCGGCGTCGTGGATGCAGTGGGACCCCAGCGGCGCCGTGCCCGGCGAGTTCGTTCCCGAGGTGCCCGAGGAACTGCCCGAGGTCCTGGCCCTGGCGCGGCACCACGGCCTGGCCCTGACGTGCCAGACAGGGGAAGTCCCGCTGGTGCAGGGGGCGGGGCGGAAGTCGAAGTCCGTGAAGCCCGTGCGCCTGATGCTGGACCGGCTGGACCAGGTCGTGGAAATGGACCCCGTCTCCGGGACCGTGACGGTCCAGTCGGGGCTGACGGTCCTGCAGGTGGAAAACTACCTGCGCGAGCGGGGATACACGCTGGGCTTCGTGCCGCGGCGCCTGCTGGGCCAGACCGTCGGCGACTACCTGGCCGGCGCCAGTCCGGCGGCCGGCAGTCCCAAGTACGGCACCGTGCGTCAGAACTGCATCGGGCTGTCGGCGATCCTGGCCGACGGCACCCTGTTTTCGGCCCGTCCGGCGCCGCGGCGATCCACCGGCCCGGACCTGCTGCACTGCTTCATCGGCGCCCGCGGGCGCTATGGCGTGATCACCGCGGCGTGCTTCCGCGTGTTCCCGCTGCCGACGGTCCGGGAAGCGGTGGCGTTCGGCGTGGACGACCCCGTGACGGCCGTGGCGGCGGTCCGGACGATCCTCGTCCGGGAGGCGCTGCCCGAATGGGTGCTCCTGGTCGTCCGTGCGCCGACGGCCTCCTCGGGCCACCGGAAGCGGGTCCGCGTGGTCCTGCAGTTGGGCGGGACGCGGTCCACGGTGTCCTCGGACATGGCGATCATCCGCGACGTGATGGAGCCCCTGGGGCTGGACGCGGAGCCGATCCGCACCGAGGACCGCATGGTTCCGCCGACGCGGCGGTACCCCTTCCTGGAGCGCTTCCTGCCGATGGACGCGCTGATGGACGCCGCCACCAGCCTGCGTTCGACCGAGGCCAGTTGTCCGGAGGCCCACATCACCCACGTGTCGATCCAGGGGGCGACGTTGCGGCTGCTGCTGCGGGAAGACGGGCACCAGTTCCCGCCCGGACTGGAAACGCGCCTGCGTGGCGAGGCCGCCGACCCGGTGCGGCAACAGGTGGCGAAACTGATGAAGGCCGAACTGGACCCTGACGGCATCCTGAACGCGGCCCTGGACCGGACCGAGTGAACGCGGCCGACCGGCCGACAACAGCAACGGAGGCAAGCACGTGAAGCCGTTCTTCGTGGTGAATCCCCACAGCGCCAACGGCGCGACCCGGCAGAGGTTCCTGGAGGCCGAGCCGCTGATCCGCGCGGTCTACCCGGCCATGCGGTGCGCGTTCACGGCGGCTCCACTGCACGCGACGGAACTGGCCGAGCGTGCTGCGCGGGACGGTGCGGACGTGGTGATCGCCGTGGGCGGGGACGGAACGTTGAACGAGGTCGCCGGCGGGCTGCTGGCCTCGGGGCGGGCGGCGGAAACGGCCCTGGCGATGCTGGCCAGCGGGACCGGGGGCGACTTCCGCCGGGTGGCCGGCTTCCCGCGGGAACCGGAAAAGATGGCGGCGTTCCTGGGGGAGGCCGTGCGCCGTCCCATCGACTGGGGGATGCTGGACTATGTGGATCAGAACGGGAAGGAGTGCCAGCGCCCCTTCGTCAACATCGCCAGCCTGGGCATCTCGGGCGTGGTGGACAAGTTCGTGAACGCGACGTCGAAGGCCCTGGGGGGGCGCGTGTCGTTCCTGGCGGGGACGGTACGCGGGATGCTGGCGTTCAAGAACGTCCCGATGCGCGTGACGGTCGACGGGAACATGTTCCACGAGGGCCCGACGAACCTGGTGGCCATCGCGAACGGGCAGTACTTCGGGGGCGGGATGCGGGTCGCGCCGGACGCGAAACTGGATGACGGCCTGTTCGACGTCGTGGTGTTCGAGGACCTGTCGAAGATCGAGTTCCTGGCGCTGGCCAGCGTGATTTACGGCGGCCGTCACCTGGGTCGGCCGAAGGTGCGGGTGACGCGCGGCACGGTGGTGGTCGTCGAGGCGGTCGGGGATGCGCTGATCGATCTGGACGGCGAGCAGGTCGGGCGGGCGCCGGCACGGGCGACGATGCACGCCGGGGGCCTGGTCGCGTTGATGCCGCGGGAGTGAGGACGGTGAGAATGACGGGGCGCAACGCCTGGGCGGTCGCGTTCGTGGTGGTGGCGACGTGCGTTGCGCGGGGCGCGGGCGCGGTGGAAATCCAGTCCGTGACGCGGGTCGATGGGGGAGGGCCGGTCCTCGTCGGGCAGCGGGTCGAGTTCGCGGTTGTGCTGGGGAAGTCCTACGCGAACCCCTTCGATCCGGTCGCGATGGTGAAGGTCGCGGCGTCCTTCACGCGGGAGGGCGGCGCGCCCGTGATCGTCGGGGGATTCTGGTTCCAGGACTACGTGGCGTCGTACGACCAGGGGCGGGAAACGCTGACGCCCCGGGGCGATCCCGGCTGGCGCGTGCGGTTCCGACCGATGGAGGCCGGCACGTACACGATGGGCCTGACGGTGCTGGACGTCGCGGAAGGTGTCACGACGGAAGGCCCGACCGGGGCCGACGCGCAGACGCTGGACGCAGGCACGACCGCGCTGCCGACCGACGGGTTCGTGACCGTGGACGACGCGCCGGGACAGCAACCGGGGTTCCAGCGCAACGGCAAGCCATGGGTGCCGTTCGGGGCCAACGTCTGCTGGTCGGGTGCGGGGGGCACGAAGGACATCGAGGGCTGGTACCAGGAAATGAAGACGGCGGGGCTGCAGTGGTCCCGCCTGTGGATGACCAGTTTCGACGGGACCGCGCTGGAGTGGAAGACCGGCGCCGACGACGGCGGGTACGCGGGGCTGGGGACCTACAACCTGAAGGCGGCGTGGCGCGTGGACCGCATCCTGCAACTGGCGGAGGAGCGCGGGATCGCGCTGCAACTGGTGCTGCAGCAGCATTCGCAGTTCGAGTGCCAGCAATGGTCGTCCTGGGGCGACAACCCGTGGAACGTTGCGAACGGCGGGCCGTGCCGGCAGAGCATGGAGTTCTTCACGAACGCCGACGTGGCCGCGGGGTTCGACGCCAGGCTGCGCTACATCGCCGCGCGGTTTGCCGACTCGCCCGCGATCATGGCCTGGGAACTGTGGAACGAGGTGGACCTGATCACCGGGTACCAGGCGGAGGTCGTCGCCACGTGGGCGCACCAGCGCGTCCCGCTGCTGAAGTCGATGGACCCGTACGGTCACCTGGTGACCACGTCGTATGCGTGGCCGCCCGCGGACGATCAGGACTGGCAGTACGAGGGGTACGACTTCGCGCAGTTCCACAGTTACCTGGCGATGTACGCGGACTGGCTGCCGCAGTGGGCGTCGGACCTGCGCAAGTACGGCAAGCCGGTCGTGCTGGGGGAGTTCGGGATCGACACCCAGGGCAGCGACAACCTGAAGGACACGGACGGGACGCACCTGGTCAACGCGACGATGCTGTCGGTGCTGTCGGGGTTCACGGGCGGAGCGATGTCGTGGTGGTGGGACAACTACCTGACGCCCGACGGGCTGTGGATGCCCCTGGGGAACGTGGCGGCGCGGCTGCGCGCGGTGGGCGCGGCGCACGTGGTGGAACCTCTGCCCGCGGACGGCGTGATGGTCACGGAAGCCGATCCGGTGGTCGACGGGCATGCCGTGGAAGGGCGGGCGGCGCGGACGACCGACGGGGTCCTGGTCTGGCTGCACGACGCCGGTTCGGAGTGGAACCGCGCGGCCGACTGGGCGCCGATTGACCACATCGGAGTGGTCGTTGACGTGGCGGGCCTCCGCCTGGACGGGGGCCTCTGCCGTGGCTTCATGCAGCAGTGCGACCCCCGGGGCGAATGCGCGGACATCGACGGGGCCCAATCGACCCAGGACACCGCGGAGGGGGCGATCCGGCTGACGGCGGACGTCTTCACCCGGGACCTGCTGATCCAGGTGCACTGCCTGGGGTCCTTCGGCGAAGACCCGGGTGGGGCGGGGGATACGGCGGGCGGCGAGGATTCCGGGACGACGGATGGGGCGGGCTCGGACGACGGGACGCCTGGGGACGGGATGGACGCGGCGGATGTGCCGGACGAACCGGAAGCCCCGCGGCCCCGTTCCCGCGGGTGCAGCGCAGCATTCTAGGGAGTTTGCCCGTGGAAGATCGCCTGCTGGCGGATCGATGGATTCTTGCGATGATCGGGGCGGCCCTCGGTGTCACGGCGGCCAGCCTGGTCGCGGGACTGGCCGCGAACGCGGGCGGGGCGGACTGGGCGGTGGCGCTGCGGCCGTGGCTGGACGCCGACGACAACGGGCGGCTGCCGGTGGCCTTCGAGGCCCTGTGCCTGTTCGGGGCCGGTCTGGCGTGCGTCCTGGTGTGGCACGACGGGAAGGGGACGGCGGGGACCCGCAGCGGCCACTGGGCAGGCCTGGCCGTGCTGTTCGCTCTGCTGGGCGCTGAAAAGGCCGTCGGGCTGCACGAACTGGCGGCGGCCGCCGTGTCGGCCCAGTACGGGACGTTCCGCGGCGGGCTGATGGGCACCTTCGTGATTCCCGCGGTCGCGGTGCTGGCGTTGCTGGCCTGGGCATACCGGGAATTCGTCAAGTCCCTGCCCGCGGCGACGATCCGGGGGCTGGCGTGGGGCTGGGCCCTGCTGCTGGGCTGCGGGATCGGCCTGGAACTGGTCGCCGCGGTCTGGATCAAGATGACGGGCGGCGGGGACGCGATCCAGGTTCTGCTGGCCAACGCCGAGGAAGCCGGCGAGATGATCGGCGCCGCGATCCTGTTCCGGGTGCTGTGGCGCCATGCCCGCGGGGCGCCTATCCCGCCGTCCTGACCACCAGGCCCTCCCAGGGCGCCAGCACCAGTTCCGGGGCCGCAGCGTCCGTGCGCCGCCCATCGGTGGACACGACCAGGGTTCCGCCGGGCGCGGGGTTGCGCAGCGTGTGCGCCCGGTTCGTCGCGTTCAGCAGCACCACGACCGTCTGCCCGTCCGCCGTCCGACGCCAGCCCACCACGTCCTTGCCCGTTTCCGCGGCGTCCAGCAGCGCCAGGTCGCCCCGGTGCAGCGCGGGGTTTTCGCGGCGCGCATGCAGGAACCGCCGGTAGCACTCCAGCAGCGAATCGGGGTTCCCCGCCTGGTCCGCGACCGTGCGCCCGCCAAGGTCGTCCGGCAGCGGCAGCCAGGGCTTCACGCCCTGGGCGCAGAACCCGGCCGTCGCCGTCCCGTCCCACTGCATCGGCGTCCGGCACTCGTCGCGGTTGATCGATTCGCCCATCAGGCTGCGGATCGCGTCGTACACGAACTGCGGCACCCACTGCATCCGCAGGACCAGGGCGTCCTGGCTGTCACGCGCCGGGATCGGCCGCTGGACCATCCCGACTTCCTCGCCGTAGTACAGGAACGGTACGCCGCGCGCGGTCAACTGCCAGGCCGCGTTCAGCCTGGCCCGCGCCATGTCGCCGCCCAGCCGGCTGATCCGCCGCGCCCGATCGTGGTTGCCGAACACCCAGGTGGGAATCAGCGGATCCGGGAACAGACGGTCATACTCGGACACCAGTTCGCGGATCGTGGCGGGCTTCAGGGCCGCCTTCAGCGACCGGAACAGGAACACCAGGTTCAGCCCGTGGCCGTCGCAGCAGTGGGCCTGGGCCATTTCGATCGGCGCGTTGACCTCGCCCACCAGGAAGCGGTCGCCCGGGTACCCGTCGACCACTCGGCGCAGTTCCTTCATGAACGCCAGGGTTTCCGGCAGGTTCAGCGTCCGGTCCGATCCCTGGAACAGCATGCGCGGGTCGTCGTCGCTGGGGATCAGCCGCCACGCGAACGGGTTGTCGCGGAACTCGGCGTCCTCGAACAGCGCGTTGACGATGTCCAGCCGGAAGCCGTCCACGCCCCGATCCAGCCAGAACCGCAACGTGCCCAGCATTTCCGCCTGCACTTCGGGATTGCGGTAGTTCAGGTCGGGCTGGAACGGCAGGAATTGCGTCCAGAACCACTGGTCGGTCGGGGCGTCGTAGTGCCAGCCCGACCCGCCGATCATCGCGTTCCAGTTGTTCGGGGGCGCCTTCCCGCCGGGCTTGCGCCCGTCATGCCACACGTACCAGTCGCGCTTGGGGTTGTCGCGGGACGACCGGCTTTCGACGAACCACGGGTGCTGGTCGCTGGTGTGGTTCATCACCATGTCCATCACGACCTTCATGCCGCGGGCGTGGACCGCCTGGATCAGCCGGTCCACCGTGGCCAGGTCCCCATACTCGGGCGCGACCGTGCGGTAGTCGCAGATGTCGTACCCGACGTCGCGCTGCGGACTGGCGTAGAACGGCGAGAACCAGATGGTCCCGACGCCCAGGTCGGCCAGGTGATCCAGTTTGGCGATGATGCCGTCCAGGTCGCCGATGCCGTCGCCGTTACTGTCGAAGAAACTGCGCGGGTAGATCTGGTAGACCACCGTTTCGCGCCACCAGGAATTCTGCATCGAAGCCTCCCGATCGTCAGCGCGCATCGATACAACGTTCCGGCCGCAATCTCCAGATGGAATCGAAGGGAAGAGGGGGTTCAGGCGTGGATCGCGCGCCCCAGTGCCGCCAGCGCCGCTTCCTTCAGCACCTCGGGCAGCGTCGGGTGCGCGTGGCACGTGCGCGCAAGGTCTTCCGCGCTGGCCGCGAACTCCATGGCCGCCGCAGCCTCCGCGATCAGGTCGCCCGCCCGGGGCCCGATGATGTGCACGCCCAGGATGCGGTCGGTGGTCGCATCGGCCAGGACCTTCACCTCGCCGTCCGTCTGGCCCAGCGCCAGTGCCCGCCCGTTGGCCTTGAAGGGGAAGGCGCCCATCTTGTAGGCCACGCCCGCCGCCTTCAACTCGTCTTCGGTCCGGCCCACCGACGCCACTTCCGGGTCGATGTAGCAGACGTTGGGGATCACGCCGTAGTTCACGTGGCCGTGGCCCGTGGCGATCCCCTCCACGCAGGCGATGCCTTCCTCGTGGGCCTTGTGGGCCAGCATCGCGCCGCCGATCACGTCGCCGATTGCGTACACGCCCGCGACGGACGTCCGGAAGTGTTCGTCCACCGGAATGCGCCCCTTCGCGTCGGTGGCGATGCCGGCGGCATCCAGGCCCAGGCCCTGGGTGTTCGCGGCGCGGCCCACGGCAACCAGAACGCGGTCGCAGGGGATGGGGTCGGCGCCCTCGATTTCGATGATGCATCCATCGCCTTCCGGACGTGCGGCCAGGACCTTCGACGACAGCCGGAAGGTCAGGCCCTGGCGCTTCAGCAGGCGCTGGGCGATGGTGGCAATGCCCGTGTCCATGCCGGGGAGGATGCGGTCCAGGTACTCGACCACGGTGACCTTCGAACCCAGGCGGGCCCAGACGGAGCCCAGCTCCAGGCCGATCGCGCCGGCGCCGATGACGACCAGGTGTTTCGGGACCTCGGGGTAGGCCAGGGCCTCGGTGGACGTGCCGATGCGGTCGCCGTACTGGATGCCCGGGAGGCTGGCCGGCACGCTGCCGGTCGCGATGATCGTGTGCTTCGCGGTGATTTCGACGCTGTCGGCGCCTTCGACCAGCACGCGGTTGGGGGCGGCGAAGCGCGCCGTGCCCCGGTACCGCCGGATCTTGTTCTTCTTGAACAGGCCGTCGATGCCGCCCGTCAGCAGCTTGACGATGCGGTCCTTCCGTTTCATCAGGGCGCCCAGATCCAGCGATACATCGCCGATGACCAGGCCGTGTTCCTTCAGGCCGTCCTTCACCGTCGCGTAGTGCTCCGACGATTCCAGCAGCGCCTTGCTGGGGATGCAGCCCACCCGCAGGCACGTGCCCCCCAGCAGGTCCTCCTGCTCGACGCAGGCGACGTTCAGGCCCAACTGCGCGGCGCGGATGGCCGCGACGTAGCCCCCGGGCCCCGCGCCGATGATCAGGATGTCGTGGGATGCCGTTTCCATGAATTCCCCTCCCCGGTTCAGCCCCCAGGGGCCGCGGGGGAAACGTAGCGCGAAGGGGCGGGCTTGTCGAGGCGGGGCGGGTGGGGCGCGAGGCACGGACTGTGACCTGGGTGCAGACGGGGACGAACCGTCGCCGTCGTTGAAACCTGTTGCGGAGGTCGTACAATCGGACGGTCGGATTCGCAGATGGGGCCGGGTGCCTGAGGCAGGAAACCGATTCTTGCGAGTGATCCTGTTGCAGGATGGAGCAACCGTCCACAACGCCTTCTTTGACCGACGATTCCGGGAGGTGGAACGTGAAGGCTGAGTATTTCCAGGACACCGACACGCTGTTGTTGACCTTCAGCGAGCGCGCGGTCGTGGACACGCAGGACGTGAACGAGAACCTCCTGGTCGAACTGGACGAGGCGGGACGGGTCGTCGCCATCACCATCGAGCACGCGAACGAGCAGATGGACGTCCGGGAGTTTTCGTACCGGTTGAGGGTCGCCTGAATCCACCGTCCCCCCCCGGCCAGGTTCTGGAATTCCTCAAAACAAAGTCATCGACTGGAATTCGGCATCCTTTCCAGGTTTCCGTCGGGACCCGGGATCGGAACGGAGGCGACGTCCATGGCGAGGTGGTCGAATGCAGTGCTGGCGCTGCTGTTGGTCGTCGGCGCGGGGTGCCTGCCTCCGTACCCGGCCCAGATCCGCAGGGAGGAGCGTCCTGCGTGGCGCGAACAGCAGCGCCGGGAACATCAGGATCGGGAGGCGCAGGCGCGGTACGAACGCGCCGAGCAGATCCGGAGGGACCAGGAAGAGCAGCAGAGACGGGCGAAACCGCGGCGGGTGGAGCAGGACCGCGACCGCAGGCATGACGACAACCGCGACAAGGACAAGCACGACGGGCGCGAACAGGATTCCCGCGATCACGACCGGGATTGAGGGCCGAAGGCGCGGTCAACGGCCCCGTCATCCTTCATGGACGCCCTGGCGCCTTCGCTGAAGGCGATGTCGGACCGGAACGACGTCCTCTGGGACCCGTTCGTCGTGAGGGCGCTCCCATCGGATGCCCCGGCTGGCTGTCAGCACGTGCGGGAATGCTCGCGGGACGTGTCCGTCGGCCTTCAGCGCGTTGAACCGAACGGGCCGGGCGTCCGTGAGGTCCCACCGCGCACGATGGCGAACCGGAAGGACCTCGCGACGGTCCTGTCGCGTGCAGAGCGGCCATTTGCGGACGTCCGGACGGTCCCTTCCGCCAACGTGAAACAAAATTTCCCCACCATCGATCCTTTTCGTGCGGCGTCCGTCTATTGGGCCGTACCCCCCGACGCATGGTGCGACGGGCGGTGAACTGGAGGACCGATCATGCGACACACCACGAAGGGTTCCTGGACGACGGCGAGGCTGGAGGAACTGGGGAGTGTGACCGTGCGCTGCCTGGACCTCGACGAACGCATGGCCGACCTGGCGAAGGGCATGCGCGAGGAGGTCGGGAGGATGGCGGCGGCCACCGCAGGCGCCAGGGCGGCGCGAGAGGAGGTGCGGTACCTGGGTCAGCAACGGAAACCGACAAAGGCCACCCTGGATCTGGTCGTGCATGACATCGAGGCCGACGTCCGCAAGGCCGCGCGCTTCGACGTGGGCTGCGACACCTACCGGGCGATGTTCCCGGACGGGCTGAACGGACTAATGGGCGTGGCCCAGGGACTGCGCACGCGCCGGTTGAAGGCCCTGGTCCAGACCCTGGCCCAGGCGACCGGCCAGGAAGCGGCAGCGAAGGCCCTCGCCGACGCGATGGCGGCGTTCGAGGCGGCCGAAGGCATCTACCAGGCGTCGCGCAGCAAATCCCAGGCGGCGACCAAGGCGGTCGAGTTGGCGCGGGCCTCCTTCCTTGCGAACTACCGCCTGGCCCAGGCCACGGTGTTCGCGCGGGTGAAGGACGCGAAGGTGGCCGCGGCCCTGTTCCCGGACATGCGGACTGTGGCGAGGTCATCAGGTGGCGACGTGACGCCCGCGAATCCCGCCGCCATCCCCGCACTGCCCACGAACCCTGCGGTCCAGCCGTCGCTGGTCCCGCCGGACCACATCAACGCTGCTTGATACGCGCCCGGGACATCCTCCCCGGCATCGACGCCGTGCCGGGGAGGGCCGGGGCAATCTGCCGGAACCTGCAATCGGAACATCGACGGACCGCGTGGATTCTGTGATGTCCTCCTGACGAAGAGGCCCTGCGCATTCCGCTCTTCGCTTTCGGCATGCTACCCTTCACGTTGAGTTGCAGCATCCGTGCGCCCACGGCGGTGTTGGCGGATCGCCACGTCGAGTGCAGCGGAGGACGTGCCTTGTCACCGCATCCCGTCGCAATCCTGCTTTCAGTGATTCTGCTTTCCGCGTGCGGGCACCCCGATGCCGATCCCTGCATCGACGACCAATCGTGCGCACGAGGCACCGTTTGCCGAGGTGGCTGCACGGTTCTGCCGTGTTCGGGAACTTCTGATTGCGAACCTACCGAAATCTGTATCCAACTTGACGAATCACCGGCATCGGTCTGTACCGGCCAGGAGTGCAACCCCGCCGTCCCATGCACGACCACAAGCGACTGCGTCGATGGAATCTGCGTTTCGAGGACGACCGTCGCCGACGCCTTCGATCACGAAGGCGAATCGTCCGAGGCATGGTGACCTCCCCGATGCCTACGAGGAAGGTATTTGCCCTTGTTCTGTGATCGCCATCGGGTGGATACTTTCGACGTCGCGTAGAGGAAGCCGGACGATGCAGAGCGTGCCTCGGTCGCTGCGCCTGTGTGCCCCGGCGGCACTGGCGCTTCTGGTCCTGGCGGCGATCGGCTGCGAAGGCGTCACTGCGGAACCCGCATCGGACCGGGGCCCAGACGATGTATCGCGATTCGAGGATGTTCCGGAGTACCCGTTCTGCGATCGCGTGGGATGTTCCGCCGATTGTCCCGACTTCTTCATGGACGTGGTCATCACCTGTGACAGTGGCAGTGTGACGGCGTCCTGGAAGGACTACTCTGGTTGCATGTCGGGAACCGCCGCGCCGGATTACCTGGCGTGCCAGGCCACCCGGACCTGCCCGACGGGGAAGTGTCGTCTGCCCGTGCTTCCCGTGCAGCATACGGCGTGCTGGGCGGAATTGCTGACCGCCTATTGCGAACCCCCTTGTGCGGCCGAGGAATCCGGTGGTTCGTGCGCCGACTATCTTCGCTGTGCGTGGAATTGCCCGGTTGGCGATGGAAGCGCCCTGTGCGATCAGGAGTGCCTGAGCAAGCTGGATGCACGCGGACTGCAGGCGTTCACGCCGTTGAAGACCTGCGCGGATAGCTTCTGCGCCGGCGCGCTGGTGTTCAACGAGTGCCTGGAGGCCAACTGTCGATCCGCCCGAATCGGCTGCGCCTGGGGCTGCAAGCATGGGAACTGCCGGGAGTTCCAGGATTGCCTGGATGCCTGCCCACCGGACGAACCCTCGACGGACGCGGATGACGGCCTCGCCTGCCGGCAATCGTGTGCGATGGATGCGACCCCGGCTGCCCAGATGGACCTGCACGCCTTCCTGACGTGCCTGGAGGCCGATTGCCCGCCCTCGCTGCCGCTGGTGTATTCAAGGTGCAGCACGGACCGGTGCACGGTCGACTGGGACACGTGCCGTGCGGCGCCGACCTCCTGTCGCGACGCGTACCTGTGCTGGACGACGAAACCCTTCAGTTCCACCCCTGGCGAGGACGAAGTCCCCTACGGGTGCACCCACGACCTTGCCGACGCGGAAAGAACAAGGATCGATGCGATCGCCAGGTGCCTCAGGGAAGCCTGCTTCACGCCTGACGCCCCCGAGGGGTTCGCGGACGAATGCATGGCCGCAGCACTGAAGGGTGCATGTGCAGTACGGAAGGCCGACTGCGTCGGCGAATAGGGCCCTTGTCGTCTTTGGGGGAAGGAGTCATGGCTGGTCGCGATGTCCCGTCGTCCGTTTCGGGCTGCCTTGGCGCGATCCTCCTGGTCCTGCTGGTTCCGGTCCCCGCGGCGGCGGATGGTCTGGTTTTCGAGGTCAGCGGTCGGCAGGACAGCGTCGAAATCGATCATCAACGCGCCCTGATCTGGCAGCGGCAGGACGCCCTGGAACTGGTGATCGAACCCGTCTTCCGCTGGACCCCCGGCGATCCCGGCGCGTGGATCATCCCGTTCCCGGCCCTGCCGGTCGTGGCGGCCGGGGTCCCGTCGTTCCTGGACCGGCTGGAACGCTTGACGGCCCCGCAGTTCGTCGATGTCTGCATGGATCCCAGTTGCTGTTGCTACTGGCAGGAGTGCGATGCAAGCATGCCCGGAACCCAGGAACTGGCCACGTCGGACGGCGTCACGGTGTGGACGTCGGGTACGGTAGGCGACCTGGACTACGTCGTCCTGAGCGTTGCGGAAGGCAACCTGCTGGCGACCTGGCTGGCGTCCAACGGGTTCCAGGTGCCACCCGAGGTCGCTCCGACGCTGGACGGGCTGGATGTGGTGGGTGTCTATTGGTTCGCCGCGCGGGTTGCGAACCCTGCCACGGCCGGCCAGTCCCTGGCGCCGGTTTCCTTCACGTTCCCCCCGACCGTCGCACCGTTCTACCCGATGCGTCTGACCTTGGCCGGGATGACGGAGGGCGAGCAGATCGAACTGCACCTGTTCACCGTGACCGATGGTCCCGCGCCCCTGGTGCCCGGCGACGTGCCGTGGACGCGAGCGGACCAGGCTACGGGGCATCGCGATTACTTCGGTTTTTCGAACGGGCACTACTGCCAGGACAACGCGACGCCGGTGGCCTACGTCGAACAGGCGCGGGCCCTTCTGTCCGGGAAGAGCTCCTTCCTGCTGGAGGCGTACGGCTCGATTGCGGATCGACTGGAAGAAACCGACGTCGGCGGGCCCTTCGATCTGTTGCAAGGCAGCGATGCCAGGATCGCCCGGCTGTGGGGTGCCATGACGGCCTCGACCGAGGCGTCCGACGTGCCGTTCGTCGCGCTGGTTCCACCGGACACGTGGGGGTGGGAACAGGACCGGTTCTTTCCGACCTATTGCAACGACAAGGGCTTCTGCCACGGGTGCGACAACAATTGCGACCAACCGCCCCCCGAAATCGTCGAGACCAGCGGGGACGTGCCCCTCGTGTTCGGTGATGTCGCTGATGCCGGGCCGGGCGTCGATGACTGCGATGGCGACAGGGGCATCGAGGAACTCGGCTGCGACGAAGGCCTCGAGGAGGTCGGCAGCTCCTGTGAGATCATCGAAGACGTCCCGCCGACCGCTGAAAAGGGATGCTCGGGACACCCCCAGGAGCCGCACGGCGGGCGCCCGGCGCCGGCGATCGCGTTGATCCTGTGCCTGGCCGTTGCCTGCCGCGTCCGTCGAAGAGGTGCCAGCGCATGAGACGAGCGTTCATGGTCGTCGGCGTCACAGCGTCCTTGCTGGGCTGCAGTTCGGAAGGCTCGGAGGGGAACGGCGCAGGCCGGTGCACGATGGGCGACACCCGACAGGCCGGCAACGTGTGCTTTCCGCCCAACTGTCCCGAGGGGTGGGCGTGTCCACAGGGCGTCGCGACCGGTTGCGTATCCAGCGCTTGCACCTGCGGGACGGATGGCATCTGGGCGTGCCTGCCGGACTGCGCCCACACCGTCGCGTGCGTTCCGCTGACCGAGGTTCCGGACGCGTCGAACGACGCTCACGATCCGTGAAGTTGCCTTTCTTCCGAGGAGCAGACGTCGATGTCGGACTACAGCAGCTGTCCCCGGTGCGGCAAGAAGGCCGAGAAGGCCTTGTCGTCCAATCACTTCAACGTGATGAAGTGCTTGAAGTGCGGCGAAAAGTACTGCTACAAGTGCAGCGGAACCGACGGAGGCCACCGCTGCCCGAGTTGCGGATCCCACGACAGGACCGAGGTCGGGAAGGTCTACTCGTGAGCCTTTGCGTGCAGGGAAGAATGCGCCCGGCATGACCATCCGCGGCGTGCTTCGCTACATCTGGAAATCGGGGGAACCACCGGAGCGGATGGTGGAGATCCACTCGGTGACCTTGTCGCTTTCGTAGACCACGGCGCTGCATCGACCCAGGTACTCCAGCACGGCTTCCGAGTCACCCGCCTTCAGCATTTCGGCCGCAAGGTCGTACTTCGCGCCGAAGAGGGACTTCGTCGCACAGACGTCGATGGATTCCAGGAGGAGGCGACGGGCATCCTCCCGGTTGCCGGACCGGAAGGCCAGCCAGCCCAGGACCTGCAGGGCGTCGTGGTTCGAATTGCAGTAGTTCCAGTCGTCCCGGCCCAGGGCGGTGGCCTCGGCGACGATCTCGGTCGCATACGTCCTTGCCGCTTCCGGATCGCCAGCCTCGACCGCGTATTTCAGGGCCTTGGTGTTCAGGAAGAGGCGGTCATTCCTTTCGACGATGCTCGCCAGTCCATCCTGGAGAGTCCACAGAGCCGCTGTCGCCGCCTCGCGACGATCCTCGGGGGAACCCCAATGAGCCTGGACGACCTGTGCGTAGGCATATTGCACCCGGAACAGCGCGGAGTGCGGATCCAGTTCCATCGCCCGGCGAAACAGGCACAGCGAGCGGCCTTCCCAGATCAGGCTGTTCGCGGCGTTGGACAGGACTGCGGGATCGGTTGGATGTCGGTCCACGGCATCCAGCCACATCGGGATCGTTTCTGTGTACACGTCGCCGTCGGCCGCGGGAAGCATCTTGATTCCCCCAGGATGGGCCAGGATGGCCGACTCCGGGTGGTTGCGGATCAGCCATTTGACGTGGCGTTGCAGCGCCAGTCTGGCCTGCCCCGAACCGAACCGCAGGGAGTCGTAGTGAACCACCAGGCGAATGCGCGTGCGCAGATCGTCCGGGTCTTCCACGAGCCGTCCTTCCAGGGCGTCCAACTCGCTGCTCGACAGCGTCTGGCCGCGGTCGATCATGGTGGCGATCTCGGTGTCGGAGGGATTGCGGGGCTCTGGCGCCGGAGCCTGAGGGTTGGCGGAGCATGAAAGAACCACGAGTGCCGGCAGGAACGGTAGCCACCGGAAGCGGTATCGCACGGGGCCACCCCTGTTCACGCAGGACGCGCAAGGACGGCGCATTATCGGGCAGGGGCACCCGGGGAGCAACCGGCGCAAGTCGGAGCGGCATCACACTTCCAGGATCAACCGCGCCGGGTCCTCCAGGACCTCCTTGATGCGCTTCAGGAACGTCACCGCCTCGCGGCCGTCCACGACGCGGTGGTCGTAGGTCAGGGCTACGTACATCATGGGGCGGATGACCACCTGGCCGTCGCGGGCGACGGGGCGGTCCTGGATGGCGTGCATGCCCAGGACGCCGGACTGCGGGGGGTTCACGATGGGGGTGGACATGAGGCTGCCGTATACGCCGCCGTTGCTGATCGTGAAGGTGCCGCCCAGCAGTTCGCGCAGTTCCAGGCGGTTTGCCTGGGCGCGCTTGCCGAAGTCGGCGATGGCCTTCTCGATGGCGGACAGGCTCATCCGGTCGGCATCGCGCAGGACCGGGACGACCAGGCCGCGTCCGCCGCCGACCGCCACGCCGATGTCGTAGTAGTGGTGGTAGACGATCGCGTCGCCGCGGATTTCCGCGTTGACCTGGGGGATGCGCTGCAGCGCGTCCACGGCGGCCTTCACGAACATCGACATCAGGCCCAATTTGACGCCGTGGCGGGCCACGAAGGCCTCCTGGACGCGCTTGCGCAGGTCCATGAACACCGACAGGTCGATTTCGTTGAACGTCGTCAGCAGGGCCGCCTGCTGCTGGGCCATCACCAGGCGCTCGGCGATGCGGCGGCGCATCAGCGTCATCGGGACGACTTCGTCCCGGGGGTCGGTCGATGTCGCGGCGGCGGGAACCGGGTGCTCCATCGCCGTCGCCGCGCGAACCACGTCCTCCTTCAGCACGCGACCGCCGGGGCCCGTGGCCGTGACGGCCGACAGGGGCACCCCGGTGCGATCCATTTCGATGCGGGCCGCGGGCATCACCCGGGTGGGATCGGCGGCGGGTGCGGGGACCGGCGCAGCAGGCGAGGGCGCAGCGGCAGGCGAGGGCGCAGCGGGGGCCGCCGGCGCAGGCTTCGCGGAGGCCTTCGCCGCAACGGCAGGAGCCGTCGATTCCGTTGCCGCCGCCCCTTCCTCCAGGATCGCCAGCACGTCCCCGATGACCGCCTTCGCCCCGGCGGCCTTGACGATCTTCCCCAGGCGTCCCTCGACCGGCGACGGGACCTCCATGGTGGCCTTGTCGGTTTCCAGCACGACGATCGGCTCGTCCAGGTGCACGGCATCGCCCTCGGCCTTCAGCCAGTCGCCGACCACGACCTCGGTGATCGACTCGCCGACCGCGGGGACCTTCAGTTCGATGGACATGGATGCCTCCTAGCCGAACGCTCGCGCGATCAGTTCGTGCTGCTCTTCTTCGTGACGACGATGTGAACCGGTGGCCGGACTGGCCGAATCGGGCCGCGCGATGATGTCGGTCAGGGTCAGGCCTCCGGGCAGCCCGCAGCAGAAGCGTGACCGGATGGTCGGCGCCACGCCCTGGTTGCCGGCCTCCTCCTGGACCCAGGCCACCTGGGCGCCCGCGTACTGCGTCAGCGCCGCGGCGATCGCGTCGTTGGACAGCGGGTACACCTGCTCGAACCGCACGATGGCCACGTCGTCGCGCTTGCGCTCGGCCCGCGCCTTCTGCAGTTCGAAGAACACCTTGCCGCTGCACAGCAGCACCCGGGACGTCGCGGTTCCCGCCGGCCGATCGTCGGCCAGGATCCGCTGGAACCGCCCGGTCGCCAGGTCGTCCAGGGACGACACGACGGCCGGGTGCCGCAGCAGGCTCTTGGGCGTCAGCACCACCAGGGGCTTGCGCCACGGCCGGCGCACCTGGCGCCGCAGCACGTGGAACAACTGGGCCGGCGTGGTCGGCTGCACGACCTGCAGGTTGTCCTCCGCGGCCAGTTGCAGGAAACGCTCGGGGCGCGCGCTGCTGTGCTCGGGCCCCTGGCCCTCCAGGCCGTGGGGCAGCAGCAGCGCCAGGCCCGACAGGCGGTTCCACTTGGCTTCGGCCGACGCCAGGAACTGGTCGATGATGGGCTGAGCGACGTTCACGAAGTCGCCGAACTGCGCCTCCCACAGCACCAGCGCGTCGGGGCTGTCCAGGCTGTAGCCGTACTCGAAGCCCAGGACGCCCGTTTCGGACAGCGGGCTGTTGCGCACCTCGACGGGACCCTGGCGCTGGGCCAGGTTCTGCAGCGGTTGGTACACGTGGCCGTCCACCACGTCGTACAGCACCGCGTGGCGGTGGCTGAAGGTGCCGCGGCGCGTGTCCTGGCCCGACAGGCGCACCCGCGAGCCCTCGACGGCCAGCGTGGCGTACGCCAGCAGTTCGCCCGCCGCCCAGTCCAGGGGCCGGCTGCCCCGGGCCATGTCGTTCCGGGCCTCCAGCAGGCGCAGCAGTTTCGGGTGGGGATGGAAGTCCAGCGGCACGTGGGCCAGGGACTCCAGCAGGCCGGCCAACTGCACGCGATCGACGCCCGTGTCGGGTTCCGGTACGTCCGAGTCGGGGCCGCCGGCATACCCTGCCCAGCGCCCCCGGAGCCCCGTGGGCGCGGGCGGCGGTTCCTGGCGCGCAGCGACCAGTTCCTCCTCGAACTCCCGGCGGCTGCGAACCGCGATCTCGTCGGCCTGGTCCTTGGAAATGCCGCCCATCTTCAGCAGGAAGTCCAGGTAGCCCTCGCGGACCGTCTGGCGGGCCTCGATCGCCTTGTACATGACCGGCTGCGTGAAGGCCGGCTCGTCCCCTTCGTTGTGGCCGCGCCGGCGATAGCAGTACATGTCGATGACCACGTCGCGGGCGTAGGCGCGCCGGAAGTCCAGGGCCAGGCGGACCACCTGGGCGACCGCCTCGGGGTCCTCGCCGTTGACGTGGAAGATCGGCACGTCCAGCAACCGCGCCACGTCGGTGGCGTAGATCGACGAACGTGCCTCGTCCGGGGACGTGGTGAACCCGACCTGGTTGTTGACCACGACGTGCAGCGTGCCGCCGACCGAGTACCCGGAAAGGGTGCTCATGTTCAGCGTTTCCTGGACGATGCCCTCGCCGGCGAAGGCCGCGTCGCCGTGGACCAGGATGGCCAGACCCCGGGCGCGCCACGTGTCGCCGGCCTGGTCCTGGCGCGCGCGCAGGCGGCCCATCGCGACGGGATTCACCAGTTCCAGGTGGCTGGGGTTGAACGTCAGGGACACGTGGATCTTTCGCCCCTGGGAGGTCGTCCAGAGGGTCGTGTGGCCCAGGTGGTACTTGACGTCGCCGGACCCGCGGTCGGCGATGTCCGTGTCGTCGAATTCCCGGAAGATCTGGCGCGGCGTCTTGCCCATCAGGTTCGCCAGAACGTTCAGGCGCCCCCGGTGGGGCATGCCCAGGATCACCTCGTCCACGCTCTGCTGCCCGGCGTGCTCCAGGGCCAGGTCCAGCAGCGGGATGAAGGACTCGGCGCCCTCCAGGCTGAAGCGCTTGGCGCCCAGGAACTTCTTCTGCAGGAAGTCCTCGAAGACGACCGCGTCGGTCAGGCGCTTCAGGATGCGGTGCTGCTCGGCGGGCGACAGGTCCAGGCGGTTCCGCGTGCCCTCCATGCGTTCCTGCAGCCAGGTCTTCAGGGCCAGATCGTTGATGTGCATGAACTGGACGCCGATCGACCGGGCATACGTGTCGCGCAGGCGTTCCAGCAGGTCGCGCAGCGGGAGCGTTTCGGCGCCCAGCAGGGTGCGCGTGGATACGACGCGCCCCATGTCGGCGTCGGAGAGGCCGTAGTAGGCAGGGTCCAGTTCGGGCTGGGCGGCCCGGGGGATGCCCAGGGGATCGATCTGGGCGACCATGTGCCCGCGAACGCGCCAGGCGCGCACCAACTGGTCGACGCGGTCCTGGAAGGCGGCGACGTCCACCGGGGCGTGGGAGTGGGTGGCGTCGGGGGGCGCGCCGGACCCGGAACCTGCGGGGAGTGGCGCGCTGCCGGTCGCGAACAACCCCGGGGACGGCGTCGCCGGTCCCTGTGCAACAGGGCGTCCCGCCTCGGTCGAGGGGAACGACGCGAACCAGGCGCGCCAGTCGTCCGTCACGGCGGACGGATCCCGCAGGTACAGTTCGAACAAGGCCTCGGCGTACCCGAGGTTCTGCAGTGCCACGTCCTGGGGCGGTTCCGACATGCGCTCTCCCCGATTCGTCAGGTCCGGGTTGCACAAGACAATGGGCCGTCCGGGGGGTTTCGTCAACGGGGCTGGGGGGGATCGACCAGAATCATTGAGGGGGAATCGACGCCCAGAGGCGATGCGGCGAACCGGAACGCACGGACGTTCAGACCCTCGCCCAGGGCGTGGCGGAACGTGCGGGCGAAGACCGGGTCAATCGCTTCCGCCGGACGGAACAGCCGGGCATCCGCGCGCTGGCACATGAACAGGACCCACGGCTCGAACCCGTCGCGGGCATGGCCCATCAAGGCCTCGACGTGCCGGGAGGCGCGCTCGCTGACGGCGTCGGGGAACAGGGCTTCGCCGTCGATGACCAGCGACGCGGACTTCACTTCGATCAACGCCCGGCGCACCCCGTCGGTCCAGGCGAAGTCGAACCGATGCCGCCCCATGGGCACCTCGGCACGCAGGACACCCCCGGCCAGTTCCGGCACGAAGCCCCGCTCCAGCAGCAGGCGCGCCAGGCGGTTGGCGTCGATCGGGCGCAACGACACCCAGGCGTCCCCCGCGTCGGCGGCCACGGCTCGCCAGGGCAGGCGGGGCGCCTCGTAGGGCCCGTCCACCAGCACTGTCCAGCCGCTGCGGCCCAGTTCGGTCAGGCGTCCCGAGTCGCCCAGGTGAGCCTTGGCTTCGGTGCCGTCATCCAGTCGCACGTGCAGCACGAAGCGGTTGGGGCGTGCCAGCACCAGGGCGCGGCGCAGGCGGGTCGGGTAGGTAAGCCAGGCGTCGGGGGAGGGGGGCGGCGTGGCGGACTTGCCCACCGGGGTCAACCCGCAGGGGGCTTGATGCCCCGCAGGCGCCAGCCGATCTTCAGCACGTCGCGGAACATGCGGGCCGAGTCGCGGATGGGCGAAACGCGGGACCGGGGGTCATCGACCCAGCGCACCGGCACCTCGAACACGTCGAACCCCAGGCGCATGGCCCGGGCGATGGCCTCGACGTCGAAGGCGAACCCCTCCACCTGCATGGGCGGGAACACGGCCTGAACGACCTCGCGGCCGAACAGCTTGAAGCCGCACTGGGTATCCTGGATGCCCGGGACCACCAGGCCCTGGACGATCCGGCGGAAGGTGCGGCCCATCATCAAGCGGTACCACGGCTGCGGGACCTCCAGCCGCGAATCGGCGAGGCCCCGGGACGCGATGACCAGCGAGCGGGCGGTGGCGAAGGGAACCAGCTTTTCCAGTTCCTCGATGGGCGTGGAGTTGTCGGCATCGGTGAACAGGACGTACGCGCCGGTCGCGGCGAGGGCCCCGTTGCGCACCGTGAACCCCTTGCCGCGGTTGCGGTCGTTTTCCAGCAGGCGCACCCCGGGGTGTCCGGCGGCAAACTCGCGGACCACGTCGGCCGTACGATCCCGCGAGCCGTCGTTGACCACCAGGATCTCGAAGGACTGCAGGGACTGCGTGGCGTACCCGTGCACCAGCGTCAGGGTGTTCGTGATCCGCTCGGCCTCGTTGTAGGCGGGAATCACGATCGACAGCGATGGGAAGGGCAACCGGGCCAAGGCCTCACCGGCGATTTTGGCGGCTTAGTATCCCCGACCCACCCCGCGGATGTCAAAGGGATTGGGTACGAGATGATCAACCGCGGTTCATCAATTTGATGTTTCCGGCCCCTCCTCGCACCAGTCGACGGCGATGCAAGGGTTCGCAATTGCAGCGGTGCAGACGCTGGTCCGGAAACTGCAAGCGCATGAAGCAGGAGGCCAGTATGTCAAGAGTCCTCATCGTCGATGACGAAGCCGGGATCCGCAGGACACTCCGCATGTACCTGAAAGACGGCGGGCACGACATCGAGGAGGTGGGAGACGTCGCCGAGGCGGTCCTGCGGGTCGCGACGGGGACGTTCGACGTGATCCTGTCCGACATCGTGATGCCGGGTGAGGACGGCATCCGGTTCCTGGAGAAGGTGCGCGTCAGTTCGCCGTTGACGCAGTTCATCCTGATCACCGGGGATCCCAGCGTCGAGACGGCGACCGATGCGCTGCGCCTGGGTGCCTTCGACTACCTTGCCAAGCCTGTGGCGAAGGAAACGCTGTGCCAGGTCGTCGTGAAGGCCGGCCTGAACAAGGAAGCGCTGGAACAGCGGATCCGGCTGCACGAGGAAAACCGGACGCATCGCGAGGAACTGGAGGGCCTGGTCGAGGCACGTACCGGCGAACTGAAGACCGCCATCGGCCGCCTGGTGACGACGCTGGAAAGTACGACCCTGGCGTTGTCGATGGCCATCGAGATGCGCGACCCTTACACGGCAGGGCACCAGCGTCGTGTGACGCACCTGGCCTGCGCGATCTGGGACCGCCTGTCGCTGCCCGCCGACGCCCGGGAGGGGTTGCGGATGGCCGGACTTCTGCATGACCTGGGCAAGATCCGGGTGCCGTCCGACATCCTCACCAAGCCGACGCGCCTGTCGAAGGCGGAGTTCGCGTTGATCCAGGAGCATCCGGTGTCGGCCTGGGAAATCCTTCGTCTGGTCGAGTTCCCCTGGCCGGTTGCCACCATCGTGCGGCAGCACCACGAGCGTCTGGACGGCAAGGGATATCCGGATGGTCTGAAGGGTGGGGACGTGCTGCCGGAAGCGTGCGTTCTGGGGGTCGCCGACGTGGTCGAGGCCATGGCCTCCCACCGGCCGTACCGTGCAGCGCTGGGTATCGACGCGGCCCTGGCCGAGATCCTCCGAGGGCGGGACACGGCGTTCCAGGCCGACGTCGTGGACGCATGCGTCGCCCTGTTCCGGGAGGACGGGTACGAACTGCCCGCCTAGGTCGAACGTGGTCGCCCTGACGCTCCCCGTTTCTTGCCGTCCTTTCGTGCCCTGGGGCAGAATCGACCCTACCGGAGAAGGGAGCCGCGAATGAGGATCCTGGTGGTGCAGGTTCACGTGAAGGCCGAGTGCGTTGAGGCCTTCCGAGCGGCCACGATCGAAAACGCCCGCAACAGCGTCCTGGAACAGGGAATGGCACGGTTCGACATCGCGGCCCAGGTCGACGATCCGACGCGGTTCGTGCTGATCGAGGTCTACCGGAGCATCGAGGCCACGACGGCCCACAAGGAAACGGCGCACTACAAGGCCTGGCGTGCTGCGGTGGAACCGATGATGGCCGAACCGCGCGTCGGGACCTGGCATACGCAGATTTCCCCGGAAGGCGAGGGCTGACGATGCGCTTCGAAATGGCGAGTCCCGGGCGGATCCTGTTCGGGCCGGGCGTGGCGGTCGAGGCGGGACCCGCGGCGGCGTCCATGGGGCAGCGGGCGTTCGTGGTCACGGGACGGGATTCCAGCCGCGTTGCGGTCGTGACGGACGCCCTGCGGTCGGCCGGCGTGGACGTGATCCTGTGGGCGACGTCAGGCGAGCCCACGGTGTCCATGGCCCGGGGGGCGACGGCGGCGGCCCGCGATGCGGCCTGCGACATCGTCGTGGCGATCGGGGGGGGCAGCGCGCTGGACCTGGGGAAGGCCGTGGCGGGACTGCTGGGCAACGACGGCGATCCGCTGGACTATCTGGAGGTCATCGGTCGCGGCCAACCGCTGACGCTGCCGGCGGCGCCCTTCATCGCGATGCCGACCACGGCCGGCACGGGGGCTGAGGCGACCCGGAACGCGGTGCTGGCGTCGCCCGAGCACGGGGTGAAGGCCAGCCTGCGCAGCCCTTGCCTGCTGCCGCGACTGGCGCTGGTGGACCCGGACTTGACGATTCCCATGCCGCCGGACGTCACCGCAACCACGGGGATGGACGCCCTGACCCAGTTGATCGAGCCGTTCACCTGCCTGCGGGCCCAGCCCTTCACGGATGCGATCTGCCGGGAGGGGATCGTGCTGGCGGTCCGGTCCCTGCGGGCCGCCTTCCGGAACGGCGCCGATCGTGCTGCGCGGGAGGACATGGCGGTTGCCAGCCTCTTCGGAGGGATGGCGCTGGCCAATGCCGGACTGGGGGCGGTGCACGGGTTCGC
>CAINDP010000196.1 GCA_903847405.1 uncultured Myxococcales bacterium
CGGGGACGACATCACGGCCTTCGTGACCCGGGGCCGCGGCGTGACCATCCACGTGCGGGCCTGCCCGGCCATCGGCGGCATGGATTCGGACCGCATGCTGGACGCCCACTGGATGCGCAAGACGGGCGGCATGTTCGGCGTTCCCGTGTCGCTGTTCTGCGTGGACGAGCCCGGCGTGCTGGCGAAGGTGACCAAGGAAATCGGGGATCGGAAGGCGAACATCGCGTCGATCATGATGCGGACGCTCCCCGACGGGCAGAATGAAATCCGCATGGTCCTGCAGGTGGAAGACCAGCAGCAACTGGACGGGATCCTGCGCGCCCTGCGCCGCCTGAAGGGCGTCGAACAGGTGGACCGCCTGCGGCAGGCTGCCGGGGTCGATTGATCGTTCGCATCACCCCCGATCCGTGGGGGTGCGCCAACCCCGTGCTTTCAGGTACAATCCCCACGATTCGGACACGAGGCACCCCATGAATCGGTTGCTGGCGATCGGGTTTATCGTGACGGCCTGCGTGGTTGCGACGGCGTGCGGCGGATCGACGACGCCGCCGAACGACGCGGGGACCGACCCGGGCCCGACGCTGGACGAAGGGCCGGCGGACGACGGGTGGATCGCGCCGGACGAAAGCGAGGTCACCGACAGCACCCGCGACATCGACCGGGAAACCGTGTCCGACGAAGGGTTGGTCGAGGACGTGCCCGAACTGCCGCCGCCGCCGGATGCCGAAACCGAGGTGCCGCCCGGCGACGACGGCGATGCCGACGCGGACGCGGCGGAGGTCTGCGAGGGCCCCGCGTGCGTTCCCTGCGTGGACGACGGGCTGATCTGCACGGCGGAAGCCCATGACCCGGTGACCGGCGAGTGCCATTCGACGCTGCTTCCGGATTTCTGCCTGGTCGGCGGCGAATGCTACTTCACGCTGCAGCCCTCCCCGTCGAACCAGTGCGCCTTCTGCGTGCCGTCGGCGGCCACGGATGGCTTCACGCCCAGCGCGGGCCAGCCCTGTGACGATCTGGACCTGTGCACCTCCGGCGACACCTGCGACGCGGTTGGCGCCTGCAAGGCCGGGCCGGCGACCGATTGCAACGACGACAACATGTGCACGATCGACCGGTGCGAGCCGGCCCTGGGGTGCGTGTACACGAACTTCCAGAGCACCTGCGACGATCACGACGCCTGCACCTACCTGGACAAGTGCGTCGGTCGCCAGTGCGTCGGCACCACGATCAGTTGCAACGACAACAACGCCTGCACCACGGACTCGTGCGAACCGGCGTTCGGTTGCCTGCGCATCGCGAACGGCGACGCGTGCTCGGACGGGAACGCCTGCACCGAAAGCGATACTTGCACGGACAAGGCGTGCGTGGGCACCCCGGTGGACTGCGACGATCACAACCCGTGCACCCTCGACACCTGCGCGGAGGGCGAGGGCGGCGGCTGCCTGAACCAGGTGCGGATGGACCTGGGCTGCACCGATTCCGACGCGTGTACGACCAACGACCACTGCACCCGCCCGGACCCGCTGGGGCCACCCATCTGCGAAGGCTATCCGCGGACCTGCAACGACAGCAACGGCTGCACGCTGGATTCGTGCGATCCCGCCGTCGGCTGCGTCTACACACCGTACCTCCCCGAGGGGAATCCCTGCGATGCGTCGGCCGATCCCTGCACGGTGGATCGCCAGTGCCGCGACGGCAGTTGCCAGGGCGTGCCGAACACCTGCGACGACGGCAACTACTGCACCATCGACTCGTGCGACCCGCTGTCCGGGTGCCGCCACGATACGACCTTCGGCGTCTGCGATGACGGGAACGCCTGCACCACCGGCGAGACCTGCTCGACGGGCCTCTGCAAGGCACCGGATGGGGACCTGGGCAAGACGGATTGCAACGATCGCAACGAGTGCACCACCGACGACTGCCAGCCGATGGCGGGCTGCCTGCACACGCCGACGTCGGGCAACTGCCTGGATTCCGACCCCTGCAGCACCACGGGCCTCGGGACGTGCGTGGACGGCGCCTGCCGC
>CAINDP010000197.1 GCA_903847405.1 uncultured Myxococcales bacterium
GGACCCGGTGCTGACCGAGCCCTACGTCAAGCTGATCCGGAACGTGTCGGCGGGGGTCCTCCAGGGCGTGGAAATGCGCCTGCTGGTCGAGGCCTTCGCGGCCGAAATCGCCCGACGCGCTGCGGCCCGCCTGGGGGCGCCCCTGCCCGAGGGGTTCGCCAAGGGCCTCGCCGCCGTGCCGATGGCTGCCGGCCCCGGCACCCTGCTGGCCCTGGACGCGGCCCTGTCCACCGACAAGGCGTGGACCGACGTCCCCAACTCGGTCCAGCAGAACGTCCCGGCGTGGACGATCTTCTCGATGTTCCTGATCGTGATCCCGCTGGCGGGCGCCCTGATCCGCGAGCGGCGGGACGGCATGCTGACGCGCCTGCGGGTGATTCCCGGCGCACCGTCGGCCGCGCTGCTGGGCAAGGCGCTGCTGTTCCTGGGCGTGTGCGCGGCGCAGTTCGTCCTGATGTTCGCCATCGGCGCCTGGGTGCTGCCCCTGATGGGCACCCCGGCCTTCACGCCCGGTGCGCACCTGGGCCCGGCGATCGTCGTCGGGCTGGCCACGGCCGCGGCGGCCATGGGCTTCGGGCTGGCGGTGGGCTCGGTGGCGGGCACGCCCGAGCAGGCGTCGGTCTTCGGCGCATCCACGATCGTGATCTTCGGGGCCGTGGGCGGCGTTCTGATGCCCCGGTTCTCGATGCCCCAGACGATGCGCGAACTGACGATCGTGTCCCCCCTGGGGTGGGCCCAGGAGGCGTTCCTGGGCCTGTTCCTGCGCCAGGGGGACCTGCTGTCGGTCGGACCCCCCGTGTTGCGGTTGCTGGCCTTTGCCGCGGTCGGCGTGGCCGTGGCGTTGACGTTCCAGCGGCGACGGGGTTGAATGCGCGAACCAAGACGGCGGGAACGGGTCTCCCCTGAGACGGAGGTGCGGTGTGGAGGAACTGGGACTGGAACTGGAAATTGAACTGCGGGCGCTGATCCAGCAGGCCTGCGACCTGGACGACGCGAAGATGGCGTCGCTGACCGACGACGATCCCCTGGTGGGGCCCGAATCCCCCCTGGGTCTGGACAGTCTGGACGCCCTGGAAATCGTCACGGCGGTCCAGCGGCAGTACGCCGTCCGGATCGACAACCAGAACACCAGCATCCGGGTGCTCCAGTCGCTGAAGATCCTGGCGGACTTCATCCGCCAGGAAAAGGCCTCGGCATGAACCCCGTCCCCGTCCGCATCGCCGGCCTGGGCCTCGTCAGCGCCCTGGGCATCGGCCGTGGTCCCGTCGCCGCCCGCATCCGGGCCGGCGACATCGGGCTGCACCGCCTGACCTCGGTGGCGTCGCCGATCGCCGACCGCGTCCCCGTGTCGCAGGTCGTGGAACTCGACATCGACCCGTCGGCCCCGCGCAACGACGTCCTGGCGACCGAGGCCGTGCGGCAGGCCCTGGCCGAGGCGGGCCTGGCCCCCCGGGGCCCCGAGGTCGCCGCCGCGGCGCTGCTGGTCGGCTCGATCACGGGCGACTCGAACCTGGCCGAAACCCGGTATCGCCGGAAGGTCCTGGAACAGGGCGCCGTGCCGTGCGTGACGATCGAGCCTCCCGCCGGACGCATCGCGTCGCGGCTGGCCGAAACCCTGGGCGTGCGCGGCCCCATCCTGACGTCGTGCTCGGCCTGCACCTCGTCGGCGAACGCGATGCTGACCGCGGTGCACCTGCTGCGCCAGGGCCGGGTCCCCCGGGCCATCGTCGTGGGCACCGACGTGCTGACGGCCACCTTGATCCACGGGTTCGACTCCTTGATGCTGCTGGACGTCGGCGGCTGCCGCCCCTTCGACCGCAGCCGCAAGGGCATCCAGGTGGGCGAGGCGGCCGGTGCGGTGGTGCTGGAACTGGCGAACCCCGACGACGCATCCGACGGTGCGCCCTGGCTGCTGGGCGGGGCCAGCCGGTGCGACCCCTTCCACATGACGGCCTCCTCCCCCGACGGCAGCGGCGCCGAGGCCGTGATGCGCGCCGCGTGCGCCCAGTCCGGCGTGGACCCGGCCGACATCGTCGCGATCAAGGCCCACGGCACCGGAACGCCGGACAACGACGCGGCAGAAGGCCACGCGCTGCGACGCCTGTTCGGCGACGCCGTCCCCCCCTTCGCCTCCCTGAAACGCTACCTGGGCCACACGATGGGCGCCGCCGGGACCGTGGAACTGGCCGCCTTCCTGGGATGCCTGCAGGCGGGCTTCGTGCCGGCCTGCGCGGGCTTCGCCGAGGACGACCCCGAGGTGGGCGTGGCGCCGTTGCGGCAGCACGCACCCTTCGCGGGCGGCACGGTGATGCTGAACTACTTCGGCTTCGGCGGGAACAGCGTGTCGCTGCTGGTCCGGATGCCCCGACGGGAGGTCCGCCCGTGAAGGTCCTTGCCGCCTGGTCCCTGTGGCCCGATCCGCCGGCGACGCCGGGCGCCGATTTCCGCGCCCCGGACCTGGGGCCGCTGGAGGCGCAATATGTCCCGCAGCGCCCGCGGCGCGTGGGTCGCCACGCCCGCCTGACCCTGGTGGGGGCAGCAGCCTGCGTGGCCCAGCGCGTCCAGCCGATCCCGGGCAACCGCACGGGCATCTACCTGGGCTCGGGCATCGGCAACGCCGCCGAGGAATCCCTGGTCGCCGGACAGGTCGTGTGCATGGTGATGGGGGTCAGCCCGGGCCCGGCCTCGCCCGTGCACTTCGCGAACTCGGTCAGCAATTCCGCCACGTTCTATGCGGCACGCGTCACCGGCGCCACGGGGCCCAACGTCGTCGTGTCCCAGGAGGAGGTGTCCTTCGAGGGCGCCCTGATGATGGCGGACGTGGCGCTGCAGGCCGGCGAAGTCGACTGCGCGCTGGTCGGCGGCGTGGACGAGTGCCTGGAGGCCCGGGAGGGCGTCTTCCTCCGCATCGACCTTCCCGCCGACACCGTGCTGGGCGAGGGATCGGGCTGGCTGATGGTGGGCCGGGACGGCGACGGTTCGCTGGGCGACATCCTCGCGTCCGTGCAGATCCCCGGCGCCCCCCGGGCCGGCCGGGACGCCCCCGACGCGTGGGCCGAGGTCGCGGCCCTGGCCCTGGCCGCACGGCGGGACGGCGAGGACGTGACGATTCTGCCGGGCCTGCGCGTGGATGCCGACGACGCCCGGGCGCTGGCCGCCCTGGTCCCCGGCGCCCGCGTGCAGACCTACCTGGACCGGTGCGGATCGTTCGCCACGGCGGCCGCCCTGGGCATCGCCGGCATCTTCCGGCCGGGTGTCGCCCCGGGCCTGTACGTGCACGTTTCCCGCTGCCGCATCGGCGTCGCAGCCGTCGTTGTCCGACGCACACTGGATGAAGTCAGGGAGTAGCCCCATGTGGATGAAACTGATCTACCCGAAGTGGCCCAAGCTGCCCGAGCAGACGGAATTCCATCTGCCCCCCCACGGGCCCATCAACTTTGCGGCGAACGTCCCGAACGACGTCCACCTGACGTTCCATGACGAAAACCGCGAGGAACTGGACCTCGAGGACACGCCGGACGTCGTGGCCCTGTCGGTCATGCTGACCTGTGCGACGCCCCGGGCCAAGGAAATCGCGGCGGCCTACCGGGCCCGCGGCATCCCCGTCATCGCCGGCGGCATCGCGGTCGCGATCCACAAGGAGGAAATGGCGGCGGCATGCGACGCGGTCTTCCTGGGCGAGGTCGAGGGCAACTTCCAGGAAGTCCTGGCCGACCTGCGCAAGAAGTCGCTGAAGAAGGTCTACGACCGCATGGGCCAACTGCCGCCCATCGAGTCCGTGGGCCCGGCCCGCCGGGACATCCTGAACTACGCCAACTACACGTACCGCGGCGTGCGCATGGTCGACCTGGTCCACGCGTCCCGCGGGTGCCGCTTCAACTGCCCGCCCTGCAGCGTCGCCTACCTGGGCGGCCGCTGCTTCCGGCCGCGACCCGTCGAAACCGTCGTCCGGGAAATCGAAGGCATCGACAACGGCCGCCTGTTCCTGGTGGACAACTCCCTGGCCCAGAACAAGGAATGGGAACTGGAGCTGTTCAAGGCGATCAAGCCGCTGAAGCGCAAGTGGATTTCCCACCCCATCGAGGCCGACGACGAGGTCCTGCAGGCGGCCTACGAGGCGGGCGCTTGGTACGTGTACCAGGCCGTCACCGAGGTGAACGACGGGATCCGCCGCCGCATCCAGATGTACAAGGACCACGGCATCGGCGTCGAAGGCACCATCATCCTGGGCACCGACGACCAGACGAAGGACGACGTCCTGCGCCTGATCGACTTCTGCCTGGAAATGGACCTGGACATGGCCGAGTTCACGGTCATGACGCCGTTCCTGCACACGCCCTACCGCACGCAGGTCGAAGCCGAGGGCCGCGTCCTGCACAACAACTGGATCGACTACACGGCGGGCAAGGTCGTGTTCCAGCCGCGGCACATGACGCCCACCGAACTGCAGGACCTGTACTACCTGGCGTGGGACAAGTTCTACGGCTCGGACGGGCGGCAGACGAAGATGGCGCGGCTGTTCCGGAAGGTCGTGCAGCGCGAGCGCGCGGAAGGCACCACGACGATGCCCGACGGCACCGTGCGCGGCTGGGTCAAGCCCTAGGTCCTACAGCCCGCCCACGATCCGCCACACGCCGTCCTCCAGCGCGAATTCCAGTTCGGCGAAGTCGTTCTTGGCGGCCCAGCGGTCCTTCCCGCCCTCGACGTAGAAGAACTTGTAGTAGTACTCGAAGGCCGCGAAGGCCCGGGTTTCGCCCTTGAAGGTGACCTTCTTCAGGTTCACGACGTACTGGACGGATTTGACGTTTTCCTGCAGCAGCGGCAGGACCTTCTTTTCCAGTTGCTCGTACCCGTAGTCGTCGCTGGACTCGGCCGTCGTGCCCGCGTTCGAAAAATAGCGCCGCGAAACCAGTTCCTTCAGGGCGCCGATGTCCCGCTGCTCGATGGCGACGCGGTACCGCTCGATCAGATCCGCGATGACGTGGTTCTGGGGCGTGTCCTCGACCTCGGTGTTCACCAGGTATTTCGGCCCGCAGGCGACCGTCGCGAGCAGGACCAGGACCATGGGGACGGTGCGATTCATGGTTGCCTCCGACTCGCGGAAAGACTAGGCCACGGGCGGTTCCGTGTCAATTGAGGGCGGTTGGAAGATGGAGACCGGAAATCGGTGTCTGTCCCCATTTTCCCCAATATCCCCGCCGGTGCTAAAGTACGGCCGATTTCGTGAGGAGGTTGCGATGCGACGGTGGACGTTCCTGGTGGCGGTGCTGGCCGCGGCGATGGTCGGGGCCTGCGGGGGTTCTTCGGGCGGCACGGACCCGGGGACCGATCCGGGCACCGACGGGACCGTGGACGACGTCGTGGGCGACACGCCGGCGGATGCCCTCCCCGACGCCCCCCCCGGCGACACGGTCGTGGAGGACCTCCCCGAGGAGGTCCCGCCGACCGACACCGACGAGGACGTGCCCTCGGGCCCCCTCATCCCGAAGGAGGAAGGGGACAAGCTGACCGTGTCGAACGGCGTCGTGACGCTGGTGTACGACCTCGCCAAGGGGACCTTCGACCTGGGCGTGGTCCCGGGCCAGGACGGCCTGATCAACGCCCACTCGGAGGCCGTCCTGACGGTCCAGGGCGCCGAAACCACCATCGCGTCGTCGGACCCGGGCCCGCGCATCCAGTACCAGTCCGTCTTCGGCCCCGACGAGCTGGGCGAGGCCGTCGTCATCCGCTTCGACGCCGTGCCCACCAACAAGATCGGCGGCGTCGCGACCTACATCGCGCTGCACCGGACGACGCCCGCGGTCACCTTCCGGACCATCGTGGCGATGCCGTTCGCCAACGACGTGCAGGTCCAGGAAATCCGGCCGGTCGTGGCCGACTTCGAGGACGGCGCCGCGCTGCACCTGGGTCCGGGCACCCGGGACGCGGTCGTCGTGGACAACGGCAGCGAGATCCTGCTGGACTTCAAGGCCGACGCCCAACTGGTCGGCGAGAACCCGGGCGGCACCGTCGGCCCGGGCCTGGCGTCGAACTGGAGCGCCGTCGTGTGCACGGCGGCAAAATCCTGCGCCGTGGCCGGCTTCGTGACCACCACCAAGGCCATCGGCCTGGTGACCACCGACCAGCGTTCCGGCAGCGCCGTGACCGTCGGCGGCGAGGAGGGCCTGTCGCTCTTCTCGATCCGCAGCCATTTCCAGCCCTACGCCAACCTGGACGTCGGCCGCACCCAGTCGTCGGACGTGGCCTACGTGGACCTCACGAACAGTTCGTACGAGGGTCTGAAGCGCTTCGGCCGCGCCATCGCGACGATCAACAACCGCCAGCCCCCCGCGGTCCCGCCCTCCTCCTGGAATTCCTGGGGCGGCGGCGGCGGATCGGGCGGCGCCGGGCAGGGCATCGACGAAACGTTCATCCTGCAGAACCTGGAAGCCGCCACCCGGGACTTCCTGCCCTACGGCATGGACTACTTCCTGATCGACGACGGCTGGCAGAAGGACGACGGGACGTGGACCACTGATACCGCCAAGTTCCCGAAGCACGGCGCCCAGGACGGCATGGCGTGGATGGCGGACCAGATCACGGCCGCGGGCTTCCTGCCGGGAATGTGGGCGGCTCCCTTCCGGGTGGGCAAGGACTGGCCCATCGCCACGCAGCACCCCGACTGGCTGCTGACGCTGGATGCGTTCGGGACGATGGCCCTGGGCGCCACGTCCAACTACGCGATGCTGGACCCGTCGAACCCCGCCGTGAAGGCCTACCTCACCGAAATCTACACGCGCGTCACGAAGGACTGGGGCTACCGGTTCCTGAAGTTGGACTTCAGCGTCTACGCGATGTTCGGGACCAACTACTCCGTCGCGGGCAGGAGCGGCCTGTCCCTGTACAAGGAGGCACTGCAGGTCATCCGGGACGCCATCGGGCCCGACGTGGTCCTGATGATCGTGTCCGGCACGGGCGCCAACTATGGCATCGCCGACGCCCAGCGCCTGTCGCTGGACAACATGCCGCGGTGGGGCAGCACGATGTCGCCGTTCGACCAGGGCATCCGGGCGACGGTCCTGTCGGCCTCCCACCGGTACTGGATGGGCAACACGGTCTGGTCGAACAACCCGGACCTCGTGTTCTTCCGGGACGACCAGGGGCTGACCGCCGACGAGGCGCACGCGTTCGCGCTGTTCGTGTCGGTGTTCGGCGGGATCGTCAAGCTGGGCGAATCCTTCACGTACCTGGCCACGCACCCCGAGGCGCTGTCGCTGGTCGAGCGGATGGTCCCGCCGCTGACGACGTTCCCGGAACCCCTGGATCTGTTCCAGAAGCGCTGGCCGGAACTGTGGCGCGTCCCGATGGCGGACCTGGGCCTGAACTGCAATGTATACGGCCTGTTCCACTGGGGCGAAAACCGCAACATCGTCGCCCAGCAGGACGTGGACGAGTCGGCGCGCACGCTGACCATCCCGGCCATCGTGGACGCGACCTCCGGCGGCCCCCGGGTCTTCTTCGACCTGGAGGAAGGGACGGTTCTCACCGACCCCGACGGGAAGGCGCTGCGCACCGGTGACGTGGACGTGACGATGCCTCCGCGAACCGGCCGCCTGCTGCTGGCACGCGCCGTGCCCAGTTTCGGTGGCGTCGGGCCGGTGTTCCTGGCCACGGACCGCCACCTGATGGGCGGCGGCGGCGTCCTGACCGAGACCGCCGAAGACGCCAACAGCACGACGATCGCGTTCACCAAGGCCGTCCCCGGCCGCGTGACGACGATGTCGTTCCTGGTGGCGACGGGGGCACAGACCGAGGTGCAGGTGCTGGATGCGACGGACGTCACCCACGAAACCACGCCTCTCGCCGACGCGGACCTTCTGACCGTGACGTTCACCACGACCACGGCCACGGCCGGGCTTCGGGTAAACTACCTGGCGCAGTAGGCCGGGCGGAAAGCATCATGCGACACCTCCTGGTCCTTGCCGCGATGCCGTGCCTGTTCGCGGTTTCCTCCTGCGACGGGTCCGGCGACGCGTCCCCCGGGGATGTCGCCGACGTCGATCCGGGCGATGCTGCTTCCCAGGACCCGGGCCCGGTCACCTGCCAGGTTCCGGACCCCCCGACCGCACCCGACCGCTTCACCCTCCGGGTTCCCCAATGGCACGAGTTTCCGGCCGGGACGGCCCAGGTGCGACGGCGCGACGAGGACACCGTGTGCTCGATCGCATTCCAGTCGTTCTGCGCCCTGCTCTACCTCCAGGCCACACCCGCCGGCGCGTCCTACGCGGACCCGTTCCACACGGACGGCGCCTGGGTGCTGTCCGACGGCACGGTGACGCCCGTCGTCGCGGTCTACAACCCGGGTTTTCCGCACCCGAACCCGTTCGTCACCCTGACGGTCGGCGGAACCGACTTCGTCCTGGATCACTCGTCGTTCGGCTGCTACTACCGCAGTTGCCAGCCGATGGACTGCCTGGAGGTCCTGGACCCGGACGGCCGCCTGGCCTTCAACGGCTGCACGCCCGACCGGACGATTCCCCTGACCTGCGTCCGCGTGAACGACGACGGCACCCTGCCCCCGCTGGTGGACACCTTCCACCCTTGCCCGGGCGACCCCAACCTGGGCGGGAATCCCGACGACTGCGCGTGACGGCCGGGGCATGCGGCGGTCGGTTTCAGGTCCGGGGCTGGGGTGCGCGATCAGGAGGCCGGCAGGGTGCGCAGGCGCCGCCGCCGGATCACCGGCACCGCGACGGCCGCAATCGCCAGCAGCAGCAGGGACACCAGTGACACGACGCTCCCGGCGGTTTCCAGGACCGTCCCCCGGTACCGGACAATGACGTCGGCCCGACCGCCAGGAACCGGAACCTCGATCAGCCCGTCGGCGTCGGGCCGAATGTCGACCTGCGCGCCATCGACGGTGGCGACCCACCCGGGGTGGAAGAACGCCGCCACCTGCACCACCGCAGGCCCCTGCGTTTCCACGCCGACCGAGTAGATGACGCCGTCACGGGACGCTTCCACGACCCGCCCGTGGCCCTTGGCCAACCGGGCGTGGCCCGTCCGATGCGGCGGGTCCTTCGGCACGGTCCGGGGGGTGTACTCGTCGAACGACGTGATTTCCTTGTTGTCCAGGAAGTACGACAGGGTCAGGTGCGACGGGTCGACCGGCTGGGGCCGGAAGGACCGGATGCCCGGTCCCTGGATCGCCAGCAACGCCACGATGGCCGCCGCCGCCACCGCGATGCGCAAGCCCCGGGCCTGGGGAACGGCGGCCAGCCAGGCCGAACCGACGATCGCGGCAGCCAGGGAGACGACCATCAGGAAGCGCCACGGGAACTGCAGGAACGGCAGCAGGGGCACCCGGGGCCAGATCCACGCCGACCAGGACGTGATCAGGAACGCCGCCACCAGGCCCACCGCCAGGTAGAACCACAGCGTCGCCCGTTCACCCACCCGCCCCAGCACCGCCAGCACGCCGGCCGCCAGCACGCCCAGCACGCCGGGCAGGCCCACCGTCAGCAGCGGCTCCCCGTCCCCGGCCAGGGACATCGCGATCCGCCGCGCCGGCAGGAAGTGCTTGTTGAAGTCGAACCACCCGGCCAGGTTCCGGTCCAGCGTCACCAGGTCCTTTTCGAAGAAGGCCGGCATCCAGGCCCCGGCGCTGACCACGAGGGCCCCGGCCAGCGACCCCATCGCCGCCAGCACCCGCGGTCGCACGGCCGGCCGGATCGCCCACTCGAACACGACCGTCGCCCCCAGGATCGCGGTGAACAGCAGCGCGGAAATGTTGTGCGTGGCCACCAGCAGGCCCTGGGACGCCGTGGCCCCCACCCAGGCCAGGGCCGACCCCGTCGCCAGGAAGCGGTGGAACAGGTACAGCGCCATCGGGAACAGCGCGCACGCGGCGTATTCCGCCAGGGCCCCGCGCCAGTACAGGTTCGCGAAGTGGTACGGCGCCAGCGTGTAGGCGACGGCGGCGACCAGGCCCGCCGCGGCGCCCCACCGCGCCCGGACGAACAGGTACAGGAACACCTGCTGCACGAACGTCAACCCCAGCAGCAGCGCCGTGTACGAGGCGACTTCCGACAGGCCCAGCAGGTGGAAGCCTTCGGCCAGGAAGTAGGTCACCGGGGGATAGAAATTGAAGAAGGGGTACCCGTAGCCCTGGTACATGATCGGGCACCAGCGGATCGTGTCCTGCCCGTCGGCCAGCATCTGGTCCAGGGCGAACAGACGCAGGACGTACCAGTCCCGCTCGTGGCTGGCGTACCAGCCGCCGGTGGCCAGCAGCGGCCACACGACGAAGATCGCCAGGGCCGCCATGAACCCCACGTGGGCCAGAGTCTGCCATGCCTGCCGGGGCATTCGCATCGGATTGCCCCGCCTACTTGATTTCCAGGTGCAGTTCCTTCAACTGGGCGTCGTCGACTTCGGAGGGCGAGGCGGTCATCAGGTCCGTGGCGCTGGTGGTCTTGGGGAACGCGATCACGTCGCGGATGGACGAGGCGCCGGCCATCAGCATGATCAGCCGGTCCAGGCCCAGGGCGATGCCGCCGTGGGGCGGGGCGCCGTACTCGAAGGCGTCCAGCAGGAACCCGAACTTCGACCGCGCCGACTCGTCGCTGAGGCCCAGGGCCTTGAACACGCGTGCCTGGATGTCCCGCCGGTGGATCCGGATGGACCCGCCGCCCAGTTCCGTGCCGTTCAGGATGACGTCGTAGGCCCGGGCCCGCATCTTCAGGGGCTCGGTTTCCAGCAGGTCCTGGTCCTCGGGCACGCAGGACGTGAAGGGGTGGTGCGTGGCCGTCGGGCGGTTGCCGTTGGAATCCCACTCGAACATCGGGAATTCCGTGACCCACAGGAAGGACCACTTGTTCGGGTCCCGCAGGTTCAGGCGATCGCCGACCTTCAGGCGCACCGCGCCCAGGGCCTGGCGCGCCGGTCCCGCGTCGTCCGCCACCACCAGCAGCAGGTCACCGACGCCCGCGCCCGTCTTCGCCGCGATCGCGACCTTCTCCTCGGCCGTCAGGAACTTGGCCGCGGAGCCGGTCCACTCCTCGGCGCCGATCTTGAACCAGGCCAGGCCCTTCGCGCCGTTGTCCGTCGCGACCTTGGTCAGCCCGTCCAGATCCTTGCGGCTCCACGTTTCCGCGTCCGGCACCCGCAGGGCCGTCACGACGCCGTTCCGGGCCGCCACGTCCGCGAACACCTTGAAGCCCGAGGCGGCGACGGTGTCCGTGATCGTGACCATCGGCATCCCGAAGCGCAGGTCCGGCTTGTCACAGCCGTAGTTTTCCATGGCCTCGGCGTAGGGCATCCGGGGGAACGGCAGCGGCAGGTCGATGTCGAAGATGCCCTTCCAGACGGTCGCCAGCATGCCCTCGATCAGGCCGTACAGCAGTTCCGGCGTCGCGAACGACACCTCCATGTCGATCTGGGTGAACTCCAACTGCCGGTCGGCCCGCAGGTCCTCGTCCCGGAAGCAGCGCGCGATCTGGTAGTACCGGTCGAAGCCCGCCACCATCAGGATCTGCTTGAAGGTCTGGGGGGACTGCGGCAGGGCGTAGAAGTTGCCCGGGTGGACGCGCGACGGCACCAGGAAGTCCCGGGCGCCTTCGGGGGTGGACTTGCACATGATCGGCGTTTCGATTTCCAGGAAGTCCTGGTCGTCGAGGTAGTCGCGCGTCAGGCGGCACACCTTCGACCGCAGGGCGAAGTTCTTCGCCAGGGCCGGCCGCCGCAGGTCCAGGTAGCGGTAGGTCAGGCGCGTCACTTCGGAAGCGTCCACGTCGTCCGTGATCGGGAACGGAAGGGGCTTGGACGCGTTCAGCACCTCGATGGTCGTGACGTCGACCTCGATGGCGCCGGTCGGCAGGTTCGGGTTCCGGTTGGTGCCGCGGTCCACCACGCGTCCCTCGATCCGCAGGACCGATTCCGCCTTGATGCCCGTCGCGATCGCGAACGCCTGGGGCGCCACGGTCTGGTCGGCCTTGACCTGGGTCACGCCGTAGCGGTCCCGCAGGTTGATGAACACGCAGCCGCCGTGATCCCGCACGCTGGCGGCCCAGCCCGTCAGGACCACGTCCTTCCCGGCGTCCTCGAGGCGCAGGGCCCCGCAAGTATGCGTCCGTAGCGATTCGGCCATGGGGTTCCTCCTTTGTCTACTCGAGGGGCGCGCAGATGATCTGGAAGGAATCGACGAGGTTGGCCGCTGCGCCGCGCATGCCGACCATCACGTAGCCCTTCGGGCACACTTCGTTGTATTCGGCGCCGCCGGTGCCGCCGACCTGGGCGCCGTAGCGCTTGGACGACCCGATGCGCACCTTCGTGCCGGTCTGCGCCGCCGCGGCCCCGCCGCCCCCGCCGCCTTCCTCGGCCGCCCGCCGCACGATGTCATCGACGGTCAGGTTCATCAGGCGGTCGCTGTTCTTGGCGTGGTCGGCCTCGACGGCATACCCCGCCGTGTCGGCGTACTTCGCGGCGCCGGTCGCGCCGGACTTGCCGGCCTGGGGCGGCATGGGGATCGGCGCGCCCTGGGGCACCCCGGGCGTCTTCTGGGCCCCGGCGGTCAGGACGGGCGGCCGGACGTCGGCGGGCACGAAGGGCTCGCGCACCAGTTCGCCCACGCCCTTCACGTCCACGCCCAGGACCATCCGGTTCAGGTCATCGCGCGCGGGCAGGGGCTTCGCGACCCCCAGGTGCACCGTGTACACGCCCCGATCCACCGCGACCCACATCGTTTCCGACCACACGGGCTTCTTCGCCTTCAGCCCGGGGTACAACTTGAACGTCACGGGAAAGATGCCGCTGATGGGCTTGCCGGACTCGTCGACCAGTTTGCCCTTGTACGCCTGGACCCCGGGCTCCTGCACCCCTTCGAGTCCGCCGGGTACCCGGGGAGCCGGCGAGGTCGCCCCGGCGGTCGCCGCGACGAGGGACACCACCAGGGCCACGGCGACCCCTGCCAACGCCCGACCAACGTCCGACCAACGACGCGACATCGACCAACCTCCTGGGACCCTGGAACCTGCCGACCATCCCCGCGCCGGGGTCATGCCCCCCGAAGCGCGTCTTCCCGATCCTCGATGCCGCCCCCCGAAAGGGGCTGCAACGGGCCCCGGACGGCCAGGCAGGCGCAGAGTATATCATGCAGCATGCGCCTGCGAGGGCTGACGAGCGCCCAGGCCGGGCCGATTCCCGCAGCCGCCGCCAGGCCCAGCGTCAGCACCGCCCGCAGCAGGCTGCGGAACCAGCCGATCCGCCGACCGGACGTCGTCACCACGCGGATCCCCAGCAAGCGTGCCATCGGCGCCGCGCCCAGGGTCGCCGTCCACAGCGTTTCCCACAGCACGAACACCGCGGCGAAGGCCACCGGGAACACCAGCACGACGTCGGGCCGCAGGTTGGCCACGTCGACGGCGTAGTCGAACACGTTCCAGTAGCGCGGCGGCAGGTCGGGCGGTTGGCGGATGAACCACGCCCACGCGACCAATGCCGCCAGCGCCGATTCCGGCACCAGGTCCAGGAGGCCCGCCACCAGGCGCCGGCCCAGGGATGCCACGCGCACCTGCATCGGCCTACCTCATGTCCCCGGCCACGGCCTGCGCCACGATCACCGCGGCCATCGCCGCCGTTTCCGCCCGCAGGACGCGGGGGCCCAGCCCGGCCGGAAGGAAGTCCGACGACGCCATCAGGGCACGCTCCCGGGCCGAAAACGACCCCTCGGGCCCCACGGCCAGCACCGCTCCTAAGCACCCTTCCCTGCCGGCCAGGTGGACCGCCAGCGACGTCGTCCCGGGCGACTCGTCCAGGACGAACCGCGGCAACGCCTGGGCGATTCCCGCCCCGTCCTGCCCGGCCAGCGCCTCGACGGCCCGTTCCAGGGAGGGGAACAGGTCAACGTAAGGCGCCGCCGCCCGTCCCGCCTGCCGTGCCGCTTCGGCCCCGACCTTCCGGGCGCGCTCGGCACGCCGCACGACGTCCGGCCCCACGGGCCGGGGCACCGACCGATCGCACACGGCCAGCAGCACCGCCGCCACGCCGGCCTCGGTGGCCTTCTGGATCGCCCAGTCGGTCCGGTCGCCCTTCAGCAGTCCCAGGATCAGCACCCAGCGGGCCGCGTCCTTCACGGCCCGATCGACATCCGATGTCCGCTGGATTTCCAGGAAGGGTCCGTCCGGCCCGGCCGCCAGCAGCGCGGTCCAGGCCAGGCCGTCCCCATCGACGACGGTGACTTCCGCCCCGGCTTTCAGCCGCAATACAGATCGAAGATGGTGCAGTGCATCGGCGGGAGGTACAACGCCCCGACCGGACCCTAGAGCCCGGTCGGGGACGAGTACACGGGGCAGCGTCACTTCGCGACGACCCAGACCTTGACCTTCGCCACGACGTCGGTGGCGAGCTTCACTTCGACGGTGTAGACGCCGAGGTGCTTGATCGGGGAATCGAGGACGATCTTCTTGTGATCCGTCACGATGCCCTCTTCGGCCAGTGCGTCGGCGATGTCACGGATCGTGACCGAGCCGAAGAGCTTGTCCTCTTCGCCGGCTTCGCGAGCGATCTTGCACGCGACGTCCTCGAGGCGCTTCTTGAGCCCCTCGGCGTCCTGGCGGGTCTTGGCGATCTTGTCCGCCACGATCCGCTTCTGGTGCTCGATCTGGTTGATCGACCGCGCCGTCGCCGGCAGGGCAAATCCCCGGGGGATGAGGTAGTTCCGGCCGAAGCCGTCAGCGACCTCCAGGACCGTTCCGGCCTTTCCGACCTGTTCGACGTCCTGGCTAAGGATGACCTTCATTGCGCAACCTCCTCCCGCATCACGCCGCAGCGCCGGTCGCGGCGTACGGCATCAGGGCGATGTGGCGCGCCCGCTTGATGGCCATGGCAACCTGCCGCTGGTGACGGGCGCACACGCCCGAAATGCGACGCGGCACGATCTTGCCGCGCTCGGTCACCAGTCGCTTCAGAGCCGCCGGGTTCTTGTAGTCGATACGCGCATTCTTGTCCGCGCAGAAGGGGCAAACCTTCCGGCGCGGAGGTCCGCGGCGCTTCTTCTTGTCCGTTGCTTTGTCGGGGCGCGTGCTGCGCATGGCCTACACCTCCTCGTCGTCGTCGCCCTTCTTGCGACGTCCGCCGTCCTCGCCTTCCTCGCCTTCCTCGTCGTCCTCGTCGTCGTCACCGGACGCCGCCTCGCCGCCGCGGTTCTGGAACTCGGCGTCCCAGCCCGTGGTCGAGCGCGAACGGTCGCCCTGGTCCTCGGAGTCGCTGGGGAGGCTGTCGAACTGACGCTCCTTGTCGAACTCGAAGGTCGCCGGGTCGATGTCGGTCTCGAGGACGATCGTCATGTAGCGCAGAACGTTGGTGTTCAGGCGCAGCATGCGGTTCAGCTCGCGGACGAAGGTCTCGTTCGCAAGGAACACGTGGTACAGGTAGATGCCCTTGAGGGCCTTCTTGATCGGGAACGCCAGCCGCCGCTTGCCCCACAGCTCGAAGCGGACATGGTGCCCCTCTGCCTTTTGCACGAGCTCCTGGATCTTCTCGTACAGGCGCTTCTGGGCTTCCTGCCCCGCGTCCGTACGAGTGACGATCACCGTCTCGTACTTCCTCAGCTTCCCAGCGCTCATCCAACCTCCTTCCGGTCTTGCGGCCCGGGGTGGCTTTCGTCCCCCGGGCAAGAAGGTTTGACCGGGCGGTTCGCTGGATCACTCCTGCGATTCACCCGGTTCTGGGCCTTCGGGACCCCCCCGATGACCCAATCCTCGATCCCTTCGACCGCCCGCTCCCGAGCTGCGTCGAATACCTCAAGCTCGTCCGTTGAAAACGGAGAGAGCACGTGGTCTACCATGCTGATCTGCCCACCAGGCCCCTGCGTGCCCGGCCTTCCCACCCCGACGCGGATGCGCGGGAAGTCGGCCGTGCCCAGAACCTCGGTGATCGAGCGGATCCCCTTGTGCCCGCCGTCGCCGCCCCCCGGCTTCATCTGGATCCGTCCCAGGGGGAGGTCGATTTCGTCGTGCACAACCAGCACATCGATCGGTTCGACTCGAAAGAACGTTGCCGCCGCGGCGACCGCGTTGCCGGACAGGTTCATGAACGTCAGCGGCAGCACGAGGAGGACTTCCTCGCCCCGAAACGACACGCGTGCCGTCCGGGCCTGCCAGCGCTCGCCGAACGAGGCGGACAGGGAGCCACCGAAGGCCTCCACCACCATGAAGCCCGCGTTGTGTCGCGTCCGGGCATACTGCGCGCCCGGGTTGCCGAGCCCACAGACCAGTTTCACGACACGCCCCAGGGTTCAGGGGGGAGCCGCCACGGCCCGGCAACGGTTGTCCGTCACCGGGCCGGGAGAACTCACTTCTTCGCAGGCTTGCCGGCCGCCGGAGCAGCCTTGCCGGCCGCCGGAGCCGCACCGGCCGCAGGAGCCGCGCCCGCCGCAGGAGCCGCGCCCGCCGCAGGAGCCGCACCCGCCACCGCAGCGCCCTCGGCCGCAGCCGCTTCGCCCGGCTTCTTCTCTTCTTCCTTCTCGGCCCGCGGGATCTTGACGGTCAGGACCGCGTTGTCCTTGACGAAGACGACCCGGGCGCCCTCGGGAAGCGGCAACTGGGACAGCGTCATCGTTTCGCCGACCTGGAACGGCGTGACGTCGATCACGATGGCGTCCGGCACGGCGCCGGCCTTGCAGCGCAGCGTGACCTGGCGCATCGCGATGTTCAGGCGCGCGCCCAGCTTCTCGCCTTCGGCCTTGCCGATGGTGCGGATCGGCACCTTGACCGACAGTTCCGTTTCGTCCGTGACGCGCAGGAAATCACAGTGCTCCAGGATGCGCGAAACGGGATGAACCGTGTAGTCGCGGATCAGGGCCAGGTGCTCCTCGGTCCGGTCCCCTTCGACGCAGAGGCGGACCACGGTGTTGCGGCCGGTCTTGCTCTTCAGGATGTCCGAAATGACCTTCGGGTCCACCACCAGGCCGTACGTTTCACCGGCGCCACCGTAGACGACCGAGGGAAGGTAGCCCAGCGCCCGGATCTTGCGAGCGAAACCCTTGCCGACGACCGACCGGGCCTTCGCCTTTACCTGCACGTGTTCCATCGTGTTCCTCCTCGAACTTTCCCTGCGGACCGCATGGCGGCCCGTGCCGGACCGAATCACCCACCGTGGGCGACAGGACGGGAAGCGACGCTGCCCGCCCGGCTCGGCCGACACCGAAAGGCGCGGAGTTTTATCACCTTGGAGAGGCAGAGTCAAGACGTTCCGCCAGCTCGCGCAGATCTTCGACCTCCGCGTCCGGCACCAGGCGGCAGCCCTGCCAGAGCCCCGTCCGCACGCGGATCGAGCGCACGCCGGCCCGGGCCGCGGCCAGGATGTCCACGTCCGAGTCGCCCACCATCAGGGCGCGTCCGGTCGCGACCCCCAGGCGTTCCAGCACCGTGACGATCGGGGCGGGGTCCGGCTTCATGGTCGGGAAGGAGTCGCCGCCCCAGGCGCCATCCAGGTGAGGCGCAAAGCCGAGGGCCTCGACGATGACCCGGGTCATGGCCTCGGGCTTGTTGGACAGGACCGCCCGCCTGCGGCCGGCCAGGCGGGCGACGGCATCCACCGCACCGGGATAGGGCTTCGTTTCGTCCAGCAGGTGGGCGCCGTAGTAGGTACGGAAACCTTCCAGGTCCGCGGCCACACGTTCCGGCGTCCGGGGACCCAGGGTGCCCGCCAGCAGCGCCGCGGCGCCATGACCGATCTGGTCCATGACCAGGGACATCGGAAGGGGCGGCAGCCCGCGCAGGGCCCGCAGGTGATTCACGGCCGCCTGCAGGTCCGCGAACGTGTCCGCCAGGGTGCCGTCCAGGTCGAACAGGACGGCGTCGACGTCGCGGAAGACCTCGGGGTCCGTCACCGGCGCACCTTCCCGGCGTTGCCCGAGGGGACCGGGACCAGGGCGGCCAGGAAATCGTTGCCCTCGAACCCGGTGATCCGGACCTGCACGCGCTGCCCCACCTTCAGCCCAGCACCCGCGATCCGCACGTTGCCGTCCACCTCGGGGGCCTGGAACCAGAGGCGGCCCGTCGCAGACCCCCTCCCGCGCTCTTCCACCACGGCCTCGTGGATGCTGCCCACGGTCCTGGCACGGGCCTCGGCCGCGATGCCCGACAGGTCGTCCTCCAGGAGGGCCTTCCGGCGGCGCTTCGTCGACGGGGACACCGGACCGGGCAGCGCCAGCGCCCGGGACCCGGGCTCGGGGGAAAACGCGAACACGCCCGCCATCTCGAACCGGGCAACCGCGGCGAAGGCCCGCAGGGCGTCGAAGGCCGCGGCATCCTCCCCCGGGAACCCCACCAGGTACGTCGTCCGCAGCACCACGCCGGGGACCCGCGCCCGGATCCGGGCCGCCAGGGCCAGCAGGGCACGCCCCGTGGTCCCGCGGCGCATCGCCTTCAGCACGCCGTCGTCGCCGTGCTGCACCGGGATGTCCAGGTACGGCAGCACGGCCGGGTGATTCGCCATCAGGTCCAGCAACCCGTCTTCCAGGTCCCGGGGGTACACGTACATCAGCCGCAGCCAGGTCCCCGGGGGTACCGCGTCCGCCAGGCGGCCGACCAGCGACGCCAGGCCCGGCCGGCCGGGGAGGTCGGCGCCCCAGTGCGACAGATCCTCGGCCACCAGCACGATCTCGCGGACCCCGCCCGACACAAGGGCCAGCGCCTCGGCGACGACGTCCGCCACGGGCCGGCTGCGCTGGCGCCCCCGGATCCGCGGGATGATGCAGAAGGCGCACTGCCGGTTGCAGCCCTCGCTGATCTTCAGGTAGGCCACGTGCGGCAAGGTGGTGACCAACCGCGGGTTCGCCGCGGTGGGCGACGGGACTGCGCCGACGGGGGTATGCCCCTCCAACCGCCCGCGCAGGGCCAGCAGGTCCCGCACGCCCCCCAGCACCTCGGCCTCGGGGACCGCCGCCTCGATTTCCTTGCGAAAGGTCTGGGCCATGCAGCCGGTCGCCACCAGCCGGGCACCGGGCCGCAGCGCCCTTGCCGCGTCGCGCAGCACGGCCACCGATTCCTTCCGGGCGTCGGCCAGGAACCCGCAGGTGTTCACCAGCACCACGTCGGCGTCCTCGGGCTGGCCGGCCAGGGCGTACCCCGCGGTCAGCAGGTCGCCCAGCATGACCTCGGTGTCGACCCGGTTCCGGGGGCAGCCCAGGGTGATGGCGCAGACCGAGCCGGTCGGCACGGGCCGGCGCGAGGGTCGGGATGTCGTCATTTCGATCCGAGTTCCTGGACCCGGACGCCCGCCGGGACCTTGAAGGTGAAGCCCGACGCCGGCAACGGACCGAACGTCGGATCGTCGAACCGCACGCGGCTGATGTTGCCCAGGGGATCCAGCACCTCGGTTTCCCGGGTTTCGCCGGTCGCCGGATCCACGAACAGCGTGATCGACTGGTACGACCCCGAGGGCTGGCGCGGGGTCAGGATGACCGGAACCAGCCCCCCGGCGGTTGCCGGCTGCTCGACGCCGTCGAACGAATCGGCCAGGCGCGTCGTGCCGGTCAGGAAGCCCAGGGCCTGGTACAGCTCCGAATCCTTGACGGGCAGGCGGTAGGCGACCGCCTCCTCCACGTCGTAGGACCACAGCACCTCGCCGTCGCTGACGTAGTGGACCTTGTCCGGGACCTGGTAGTCCCAGCGCATCCGGTTCGGCCGCTGGAACCACACCGTTCCCGACCGCGTGAACGTCCGCTTCGGACTGCGGGTGCGGACGACCTGCTTGAAGGACGCCTTGAAGTCCGTCGTGCGGGCGTAGAACGCCTGCACCTTGGCCAGGATGCCGGTGGCAGGCGGGACCGCGGCGGGACCGGCGGCGGCGTCGACCGCAAAGGCGAGGACCAGGGCTGCTGCGAAGAATCGCGTTTCCATGGGCGGGAGTGTACCGGTTTCGCCGGGCATCGCCAAGGCTGGCAAGAGTGGGTGGGGGGATGGCTCTGCGATGGGGGGACGGGCTTGCGATGGGGGGACAGCCTGCGATGGGGGGACAGCCTGAAGGCTGTCCCCTTCGCGTGGCGTTCTGGCAGCCGGACAGCCCTGGGCTGTCCGGCTGTCAGAACGCCCCGGCGGTTGCCCGCTGCAGGTTCGCGAAGGCGGTGTAGTAGCTGTACAGGGAAACCGCGTACCCCGCCCGGGACTGGGTCAGGGCGCTCTGGGCGTCCAGGACCTCGACGGAGGTGGCGGTGGACGCCTCGTACTTCCGCGTCACGACCCGCAGGTTCTCCTCGGCCGACGCGATCGCCATGCGGTTGAAATCCAGGGACGAACGGGCCGTCCGGAGGTCCAGCCAGCTCTTCTTCACGTCCAGCAGGATCTGATCGCGGATGCCCACCAGGGCCTCCCGGGCCTTGTCGCGGTCGTGCCCGACGGACTGCATCTTCACGATGTCCCGCCCCAGGTCCCAGAAGTTCCAACTGAGCTGGGCGCCGACGAAGTACGAATCCTCGCGCTGGAACTTGCTGCCCTCGAAGTGGGTGTACCGGAAGAGCCCCGCGAGGGTCGGGATCAGGGCGCCGATCGTCGCCTGGTAGCCCGCGTCGGCCATCCGGCCCCGCTGCTCCACCGAATCGACCTCGGGGCGGTCGGACAGGGCACGCTCGATCGCCTTCTCCTCGGTCATGGAGGGCTCCGGCGGCGGGTCGGGGTAGTCGCCCTTCGGCATCAGCATGGTCGACGCCGGGATACCCATCTGGATCGACAGGCCGGCACGGGCCAGCGCCACGCCCGACAGGGCCTGGTTGTTCTGGTCCCGCACCTTCGCCAGCATCGTTTCGGCCCGCAGGACGTCGTCCCTGCCCACCAGCCCGGCCTCGTTGAACGACTTCGCGGTCTTCAGGTGGGCCTCGACCTGCTCGACGGCCTTCTGGGTGACCTCGGTCAACTGCAGCGCCGACATCAACTTGAAGAACGTGTCGGCGATCCGGAACTTGACCTGCTGCTCCTTCGCCCGCTGATCCAGCCGGGCGGCCTCCAGCGCGGCGCCCTGCATCCGGTACAGGGAGGCCAGCGAGTACAGCGGGGTGATCGGCTGCACGGCCTGCAACTGCACGGACGACGTCAGGCGCTTCTGGGTTTCCAGCGGGGTGCCGAGGCTGCTGAGGAGCCCGCCCAGGCCCAGCGAGGTAATCAGGTCGATCTGCTCCTGGGTCATGGACATCGACTTCGAATCGACGAACTCGACCGTCGTCGCCTGGTCCCAGTACTGGACGCCGGCGTCCAGCGAAAGCCGGGGACCCATCGCGAGGCCGGCGGACAGTTTCTCGTCCTTGGCCTTGTCGATGTCCGGCTTGCCCATCCTCAACTCGGGCGAGTGCTCGAGGCCCAGGCGGACCGCCTCCTCAAGACCAACTTCACGAACCTGGGCACCGGCCGGCACGGCCGCCAGCAGGAGTGCCAGGCACATCGTCATCCGGATCGCGTTTCGCATCGGGACCTCCTTCCGCTCACCCTTCTCGGGATTCCGGTTTCCCCGGCCCCGAAAACGTCGGGCGGAAACTTAATCAATTGATTAGAACCCGTCAAGCCCGCACGGAGCGTAGCACCGACGCATGCCGTGATCACCCGTCATTGAATTCCTCCAAATCGCTCCGGACCCTTGCGGGAGTTCGCGTTTCGCCCGTTCCCGGCCGCGAACCCCGCAATACGGGCGGCTCCGGGGGTTGACAGGCTGCCCCTGAATGCACTTTATTCCCCCGCCATGGCGGACCGCGACTACTACGCTATTCTTGGGGTGCCTCGCGAGGCGGACAAGGAAGAGGTCAAAAAGGCCTACCGTCGTCTTGCGATCCAGCATCACCCCGACAAGAACCCCGATGACCCCAGCGCCGAGGACAAGTTCAAGGCGGTCGCCGAGGCGTACGACGTCCTGTCGGACCCCGAAAAGCGCCAGATCTACGACCGCTTCGGCGCGGCAGGTCTGAAGGGACGGGGCTACGATTTTTCCGCCGAGGACATCTTCTCGCAGTTCATGAGCATGTTCGGCGGCGGGTTCGAGGACCTGTTCGGCGGCGGGATGGGAGCCCACGGGCGGCGACGTCCGGGGAAGGGCCGCGACCAGCAGGTCGAGGTGACCCTGACGCTGGAGGAAGCCGCCACCGGGATCGAGCGGGAGGTCACCCTCCGCCGCGACGAGGCCTGCGCGACCTGTACCGGGTCGGGCGCCGCCGCAGGGACCGGCCCCGAGCGCTGCCCCGCGTGCCACGGCCACGGCCGCATCGCCCACAGCCAGGGCCTGTTCACGATCACCACCACGTGCCCCCAGTGCCGGGGCGCGGGACGCGTCATCAAGGAGCGCTGCACCGCCTGCAGCGGCACAGGACGAACGTCGACGGAGCGCAAGATCAAGGTGCGCATCCCCGCCGGAGTCGATGCCGGCAACACGTTGCGCGTGGGCGGGGCCGGTGGCGCCGGCGACGCCGGGGCGCCCGCGGGCGACCTGTACGTGGTCGTGGACGTCCGGGAGGATCCGCGCTTCCGCCGGGAGGGCGACGACCTGGTCCACGAACTGGCGCTGTCGATTCCCGACGCGGTGCTGGGCAAGAAGATCGTGGTGGACGGCATCCTGGGCTCCGTGAAGGTCGAAATCCCGAAGGGCAGCCAGCCCGGTGACGCGATCCGCGTCGCGGGCGAAGGCATGCCGCGCCTGGGCACCCGCAGCCGCGGCGACCTCTGGGTCCGCGTGGACATCGAGGTGCCGCGCGATCCGCCCAAGGCCATCCGCAAACTGTACGAGCAGATCCGGGAGATGGAAGCGGATTAGGGACGCTCCAATGAGGAAACCCCTGGAGTCCGTCCCTCGCCCCCGCCTGATCCGTCCCCTCTCCTTCAGCCCCGCCGTGGAAGTCTGGCGCGCCCGGATGGGACGGCGGTTCGTGGTGTTGCGCCGCTACCTGCCGGCGCGCCCCGGCGCCCCCTGGCCCTCCCCTCCCGATCCCGCAGTGCTGGCCGCCGTGAACCATCCCGCGCTGGTGCGCTTCCTGGACTGCTGGCAGGACGACGACGCGGAGGTCCATGCCTTCGCCGAGGCCCGGGGGGAAACCCTCGCGGACATCCTGGTCCGGGGTCCGCTGCCGCCGGACCGGTGGACCGAGGTGGTGTCGCGGTGCGCGGTCGGCCTGCGCTGGCTGCATGTGCGCTGCCCGATTGCCCCCCGCCTGCACGGCGACGTGTCCCCACGGAACATCCTCGTGACCGGGGAAGGCCGCGTGCGCTGGCTGGACGTCCGCGCCGACCGTCCCGGGATTCCGATGGATCGGCCCGAGGCGACTTCGTCTTCGGCGAGAGATTGCTGCGCAATCCGCGCGCCTTCGCCTGCGTGCTCGGGCGGCCCCCTGGCCCGCGACGGCGTGATCCTGGGAACACTGCCCTACCTGGCGCCCGAAGTGCTGCGCGGCGAACCGCCCACCGAAGCCTCCGAGGTGTACGCGCTGGGCCTGGTCGCGCTGGCGGCGGCGACCGGTCCACTGCCATGGCGGGAGGCCGCCTCGCCACGCGACATGCTGGCGGCCTTTGACGCGACACCCCCGGCCGCTCGCGCAGTCCTCCTGCCGCCCCCGGCCGCGCGGCTGCTGGCGGCGATGCTGGCCCCGGCCCGCGGCGACCGACCGACGGCCGACGACGTCGCACGGCACCTTCGGTAGGGCCACCCGACCCGCCCCCGGGGGGGACGCATCCTTTACAGGAACGGACCCCAAGGCTATATTTGAATCTGTTGGAGCCGATGTTCGGCAAGGATTGAATGGCTGCAATGGAGATCCGGCAAGAGCAGAGTCTCAAGCTCTTGCAGAAGTTGGTCCTGACTCCCCAGCTCCAACTGGCCATCCGTCTTCTGCAATTGTCGCGACTGGAACTTGCCGAAGAAATCCGCACGCAACTGGACGCGAACCCGGTCCTCGAAGAGGACGGCCAGGCCGAAGAAAACCTGTCCTACCAGGACGCCGCCTCGGATACCGGCGACATGGGCGAACCCTCCCCGGCCGAGGCGCCGCCGCGTTCGATGTCCGAAGCCAACGACGTCGTGGACGTGGATCACGAACCCGGCCCGCGGACCGACGACGCCGCGGACTGGGACCGGTTCGTCGAAGGCTACAGCCGCTTTTCCTCGGGCCCCCAGATCCGGGTGACCAACGAGGACTACCCGTCCATCGAGTCCACGATCAGCCGGAAGGGCAACCTCACCGACCACCTCCTGTGGCAGTTGCAGTTGTCGGATCTGGATGACGCCGGCCGCGAAGTCGGGGCCTACATCATCGGGAACCTGAACGACGACGGGTACCTCCTGGACGTGACCGACGACGAGATCGGGGCGCGCACGAACGCCGACGAGGCCTTCGTGCGGGAGGTCCTGGTTCGCGTCCAGGCCTTCGACCCGGTGGGCGTGGCGGCGCGGGACCTGCGGGAATGCCTGCTGATCCAGGCGCGCACCCACCACCCGGACAACGACCGGCTGCGCCTGTTGATCGAAAAGCACCTGCCGGACCTGGAACGCAAGAACTTCCCGGCGATTGCCCGGGGGCTCAAGTGCAGCCTGGACGAAGTGAAGGCCCTGGTGGAAACGATCGTGGGCATGGACCCGCGGCCCGGGCGCGCCTTCGGCAGCGACGACGTCGTGTACATCCAGCCGGACGTCTACGTGTTCAAGGTCGGCGGCGAGTACGTCACGGTCCTGAACGAGGACGGCCTGCCCAAGCTGAAGATCAGCCCCTACTACGAGGCCGCCCTGGGAAGCGGGGCGCCGGGCGAGGCGCGCGACTTCGTGCAGGAAAAACTGCGGTCGGCGATGTGGCTGATCCGGTCGATCCACCAGCGCCAGAGCACGATCCGGAAGGTCACGGAAAGCATCATCCGGTTCCAGCGGGACTTCCTGGAGAAGGGCGTCACCTACCTGCGGCCGCTGGTGCTGCGCGACGTGGCCGAGGACGTCGGAATGCACGAGTCGACCATCAGCCGCGTGACCACGAACAAGTACGTCCACACGCCCCGCGGCATCTTCGAGTTGAAGTACTTCTTCAACAGCCGCATCGGCAGCGTGTACGGCGAGGACCAGTCGTCGGAAAGCGTGAAGTCGCGCATCAAGAACCTGGTGGACGCAGAAAGTTTGCGGAACCCGCTGTCGGACCAGGAAATCGTGGAACGGCTGCGGCGGGAGAATGTCGTGATCGCGCGGCGGACAGTGGCGAAATACCGGGAAGCCCTCGGGATTCTGCCATCGTCGCGCCGCCGTGCCCTGGTGTGATCGGGGGGTGGATCCGACGCCCCCAGGGCCCGGGACGGCCACATTCGGCCGGTCGTGGCCCATCGAGGTTGGCCCCGGATTGACCGGGGCTCGAGCCGGCCGGCTGCGACCCCTTGCGCCGGACCGACAGGAAGGAGACGCATATGCAGGTCAACTTCGTCCTTCGCCAGTTCGATGCCTCGGATGACTTGAGGGCCCTGATCCAGGGCAAGATCGACAAGCGGCTCGACAACCTGGTGGACAAGACGGCGGATGCCCGGGTGACCCTCTCGCTGGAAAAGGCCTGGACCGTCATGGAAGTGGTCGTGACCACGCATGGCGAAGTGTTCAAGAGCGCGGAAAAGACGACGGACCTGTACCCGACGATCGACGTCGTCATCGAGAAGATCGAGCGCCAGTTGCACAAGAAGAAGGACATGGTCCACGACCGCCGCACCGGCCGGGCGTGATGCCCTTCCGCGAGGCACCGTGAGCACCGCGCACGTCGTCATCGTCACCGGCCTTTCCGGCTCCGGAAAGTCGACCGCCATCCGGGCGTTGGAAGACCTCGGGTTCTTCTGCATCGACAACCTTCCCCTCGTCATCCTGGACAAGTTCCTGTTGCTGGCCGAGGACCATGAGCAGGTTCGCCGGGTCGCCCTGGGCGTCGATGCCCGCGAGCGCCTGTTCCTGGACACCTTCCCGGAGGCCCTGGCACGCGTTCGCGCCCTGGGCCACCGCGTGGAGGTCCTGTTCCTGGACTGCCAGGAGGAAGCCTTGCTGCGGCGCTATTCTGCGACGCGCCGGCGCCACCCCCTGGAGGCGGAGGCCGGGTCCCTGGCGGCCGCGCTGTCCCTGGAACGCCAGTTGCTGGAACCCTTGAAGGAGCAGGCGGCCTGGATCATCGACACGTCCACGCTGAACGTGCACCAGTTGAAGGCGCGCGTGATGCAGGCCTGGGACCCCGGGCGCACGCGGCGCACCGCCGTCGTCGTGATGTCGTTCGGCTTCCGCAACGGCGTGCCCCGGGAGGCGGACTACGTCCTCGATTGCCGGGGCCTGCCGAATCCCTACTTCGTCGAGGAACTGCGTCCCCTGACGGGGAAGGACCCGGAAATCCTCAACTTCCTGGAAGCGACACCCGAGTGGCCGGCGTTTCGGGACCGGGTCCTGGACCTGCTGCGGACCTCGCTGCCGATGCACGAGGCCGAGGAGCGCCCGGTGGTGACCATCGCCTTCGGTTGCACCGGCGGCCAGCACCGATCCGTTGCCCTTGCCGGCGTCGTGGCGGAAGCCCTCCGCGCCGGGGGACACGCGGTGTCGCTGGCCCACCGGGAACTGGAAGGCGGCGCCTGAAACCGCCCCGGATCACCTGCCCCGAATACCTTCTTCGGCGAAGCGACGCGCCTGGAGTACAATCCCACCCGGTCGACGAAGGAGCGGTTCTGCGATGAAGACGATTGAAGATGCGGACGTGAAGGATTTCGTGAATGACGCCGAGGAGGATCTGTGGGACGCCACGGCGCTGGCCCGCCGTCCCGGGGGCTCCTCGATGGCGATGTACCACGCGGCCCAGGCGGCCGAAAAGTTCCTGCGGGGGCTGGGCGAAGCGGCCGACCGTCACGCCAACCCGATGTGGGACCTGCAGCACGTGTACGACGCGGTCAAGGACCAGGCCGGCCTGGCCGAGGTCGAGACGGCGGTCGAGGCGCTGCTGTCCCACGGGACCCCGGGCAAGGGATCGGGCTTCGGCAGTTCTGGGGAAGCCCTGCGGGCGGCCCGCGTCATCCGGCGCGCCGTCCTGGTGCTGCTGGGCGTCGAGGTGCCCCTGGAACCCGAGTTCGCGCCCCAGGCGGTGACGACGGCGCCGACGGCCGAGGCGGTGGTCAGTCCGCGGGAGGCGGCCCTGGAAAACGGCCCGCCCGCCGGGTACGTCAACGCGCCGCCCCCCGGGTACGACGACGGCCCCACGTTCCCGATGGGCATCCCCGAGGGGCAGCCCGACGGCCGCGCTCCGCAGCCCGACCGCCGCCCGTCGGCGCCGTCGGGACGGCCGGACGAGGAACGCCGGACCTCGTTCGTCAAGATGTTCCTGATCTGCGACACCTGCGGCGTGCGGCTGCCCCGGACGCGCCAGACGGCCCAGGGACGGGTCCCGTGCCCGCACTGCAACCGCCCGATGCGACTGGTTTCCTGAGAGCGCGGATGCCCCCGAGGAGGATTCGATGTCGTTGTCCGAGCGGATCAAGCGCCTGGCCGGCCTCACCGACGAACCCGGACGTCCCAGGGCGCGCGTCCTGGCCGTGGCGGCCCAGAAGGGCGGCGTGGGCAAGACCACGACCGCGGTGAACCTGTCGGTGGCCCTGGCGCGGTTCGCGAACCAGCGGACCCTGCTGGTGGATCTGGACGGGCAGGGACACGTCGCCACCTCGCTGGCCTCGGTGTACGAGGACGGCAGCCCGGTGTCGATGTCGGACGTGCTGCTGGGGCACGGGCGCGACCTCCTGGAAATCATCCACCCCACGCGCATCGACCTGCTGTCGGTGACGCCGTCGGACAAGGGACTGGCCTCGGCGGAGGGCGTCCTTGCCGGGCGCATCGGCAAGGAGTTCCTGCTGCGGGGCGCCCTGCGAAAGGCCCGGGAGCGGTTCGACGTGATCGTCCTGGACTGCCCGCCGAACCTGGGAAACCTGACCCTGAACGCCCTGATGGCGTCGGATGCCTGTCTGGTGCCGTGCGACATGAGCATCCTGGCGATGGCGGGCGTGGCCGACCTGCTGGCCGTGGTGGACACGCTGCGGGATCGGCTGGACCACCAGGTCCAGGTCCTGGGCATCCTGCCGACGCGGGTGGATCGACGCAACGCCCGGGTGACGGACGCCGTGCTGGAAGGACTGGCCGAGACTTACGGCGAACTGGTCCTGTCGACGCACATCCCGGTCAGCAGCGCCCTGGCCCGGGCCCAGATGGAAGGGATCCCGGTCTTCGACTACGACGCGTCCGCGACCGGTTCCGTGGCCTACCGCGCCCTGTCCGAGGAAGTGCTGACGCGCCTGGGCGTCGGGGCGGCCCTGCCGTCCTGAACCTGTCCGACGTCGCCGTCGTTCCGGACTAGTCCGCCAGCCGCGTCCCGGCCAACCCGAAGATTCGTGTGGGATGCTCGCGCCCGCGGACGTGGATCTGTCCCAGGTCCTCGAAAGGCCAGTTGCGGCGGGTACGACGGCGGGTGTGGTCGTCCAGGATGACCTGGCCGGCCAGGGCCATGCGGGCCAACCGGACCGCCACGTCCACCGGGGATCCCCGGAGCGCCTGGTCCGGCGAGCCCGCCGCGATGGTGCGGCTGGACACGTGATCCGTGCAGACGCCCACCCGGACCTCGACCGGGACGCCGGTGTGGGACCGGAATCGGCGGGCGCGCTTGACCAGATCCGCAGCCGACTCGATTGCCCGCTGCCAGGGTTCCTCGGACCGGTCGTACAGGCCGAACACCAGGCGGACCTCGTCGCCCGAATCGAAACAGATGCATCCGCCCGCGGCCATGGCCCCGGACTCGAAGGCCTCCATTTCCGGCGTGAACATCAGGCGGGACGCAGCAAGGCCGGCGCCCTCCGGCCCCAGGTCCAGTTCGACGTGGACCAGCGACACCTCGACGTCCTCCTGGGTCCGGGCCGTGTTCCTGGGCAGGACCACGCTCGCGTGGACCGGCAGGGTGACCGGCGACAGCGTCCAGGGAACCTCGATGCGGGGCCCCAGCGTCGCCAACTGGACCCGTGCGCCGGGCGCCGTGGCGGCCGTCACCGCCACCGCCAGGCCACCCTCGCCGAGGAGCAGCGTCGGCCGATCGTGGAATCCTCCATCGCCCTGCGAGCCGACCGAAACGACTTCCAGCGTGGCACGTTCGTGGAAGGGGACCAGGGTTCGCAGCGGCGCCAGGATCTCCCCCAGGAGGCCCGTGTCCACGGCCCGCGCACGATCCAGCGCCAGGGCGTCCAGGATCCCGCGCAACCGCTCCCGGACGGCGACGGCCGACGGGGGACGGTCGGCGGGGTCCTTGCGCAGGAGGTCCGCCACGAGGGCCTCCAATCCCTGCCGGGCCGCGGGGGGGACCGCAAGGGCCGGCAGGGATGGAGGCGCCTCGGCGAGGTGCTGCCGCATGACCTCTGCGGCCGAGAGGCCCGGGAAGGGGGGACTTCCCGCAAGGGCCTCGTGCAACAGCACACCGAGGGAATACAGGTCGCTCCGGGGGTCCACGACATCGCCCCGGACCTGTTCCGGACTCATGTACGCCGGGGTGCCCAGGACCTCGCCGCGATGCAGGGCGCCCCGGACCGGGCTGTCCGCGATGGCGGCGATCCCGAAGTCCAGGACCTTCACGAAGGCCCCTTCGCAGTCCCAGTCCACCAGCACGACGTTTTCGGGCTTCATGTCCCGGTGGACCACCCCGTGGGCGTGGGCGTGGGCCAGCGCATCGGCGATCCCCAGGCACACCAGGACCGCGTCGCCGACCGACAGGCGACCCTCGCGGCCGATGCGGTCGGCCAGCGTCTCGCCGGGCAGGAACTCCATGGACAGGTACAGCCAGCCTTCCCGCGACACGCCGAAATCGAACATCTCGACGACGTTGGGGTGGCGCAGGCGGCCCGCGGCCTGGGCCTCGATGAAGAACCGGCCGACCGCGGCCTCCTTGGCTGCCAGTGCAGGCTTGAGGATCTTCAGGGCCACCTCGCGACGGCCGCGGAGGTCGGTCGCGCGGAAGACCGTGCCCATCCCCCCGTCCGCAAGGCGACTGCGCACGAGGTACCTGCCGTTCACGACCGCGCCGGGCGTCGGGAATTCCTCGGGGATCGGACGCAGCGCCACCCCGTCAAGGGGGCAGAACGGCTGGTCGGCCCCGTAGGTCCGTTGGCAGCGCGAACAATATTGAACACCTGCAGGCAAGGCATCCCGCCCCTGGAACGCCCGGCCAGTATAGAAGCGGGTGTGGACCAGCGCCAAGCTGCTGACATTGGGACGGAATCGCCCGTCAGGACGGGCGGCGACGCATCCAGGCCTCGGCCAGGTGGGCGGCGGGCAGCACGACGACGCTGCGGACGAACCGGCGCACCGTCGGGTACGCGGCGATGACGCGGGCGATGGGGGGCGACACGCGGTAGTAGGCGGAAATGGCCGCCCGACCCGATCGCGTCGGGTACAGGACGTCGTCGCGCCAGGCGCGCAGGCACTCGACCTCGGCCGCGTCCGCGCCCAGGGCCGCCGTGGCGATGAAGCAGCGCTTGTCCCGTCCCAGGGGCGAGGAGGCCGACACCGAGTCCCGCAGGGCCTCGGCTTTGGCCCGGAGTTCGTCGTCGGGGTTTCCCGCCAGAATGCGTTCGGCGATGGCCCGCGCCTCGCCGATGTCCCCCTTGGCCAGGCGCAGGTGCGCCAGGCGCAGCAGATCCTGCAGGTCCACGCGCAGGGTCAGGGCCTCCTGGAGGGCCACGATGGCGTCCAGCAGGTAGATCTGCTGCTCGAACGTTCCGACGGCGGCCTGCTCCAGGGGCGGGCCGATCTTTCCGGCCGCGGCCACGTAGGCATCCACCTCGGCCATCCACGCGTCCCGAAGGCGATCCAACGCGGCGACCGAACCCGCCGGCACGCCCAGGATCCCGTCGTCCAGCGCGACCTCCTCCAGGATTTCCCGGGCCCGTTCCATCGGGGCAATCGCCGGTTCCAGGATCGCGTCCACGGGGTCGGACTCGGACCGCGTGGGCAACCCCTCCAGGGCACTCACCATCGTGGCCGCGTCGGCCAGCAGCGCCTCGGCCTCCGCCATCCGGGCTTCCCGATCCGCGCCGGGCGCCTCGCCGGCGGCCCGCATCGACGCGACGATCTCGTCGCGATGGTCCCCCACGAATCCCGCCAGCACCCCGGCGACCACCGCGACCGCCAGATCCCGGAACTGGGGACGCTCGTCCACCACCCAGCCGAACACCGCGTCCGCCGAACCGGCGGCCTCGGCCGGAACCTCGCCGAACTCCTCGGCCTCGTCGCCCAGGCGTTCCCGGATCCGGGTCAGGAGCTGTGCGTCCAACGCCGCCAGCAGGCCGTCCGCCAGCCCGCCCCGCTCCAGCCACACGTGGTCGGGTTCGTGCTCGACCGCCCCTTCCGGCCAGCGGGCGCCCAGCGCCCGGGCGACGCGGGCATCCCGCATCCCGCCCAGCATCGCCTTCAGCAGGGCATCCAGAGCCGTGGTCCCATCGTCCATGCAGTCCTCCTCCCGCCGACCCCGGCGTGTCGGACGATTGTACGGGGACCACGGCGCAGGGCAAGACCGAACGACGACGGGGCTAATCAATCGATTGATTGACATCGATTCGGGCCCGTGGCATGCTGCCGGACATGAAACAGACCGCACCATTGAATCGCGATCCGCCCCCCGGCGACGACGACACCCGGACCCGCCTGCTCGACGCGGCGCGGGACCTGTTCATCGCGCACGGGTTCCAGGGCACCAGCACCCGGGCAATCGCCGCCGGCGCCGGCTGCAACCTGTCGTTGATCAAGTACTATTTCGGATCCAAGGAAGGGCTGCTGCGAGCGGTCCTGCAGCCCGAGATCGAGTCGGTCCGCCCCCTCATCGAATCCCTGGCAGGCGACGGGCCGCCCACCGCCGACCGTCTTCGCGAATTCTTCCTGGGCATGGCGCGCCAACTGGATTCCAACCGGCATTTCTTCCGCCTGATGTTCGCGGAACTGATGCGCGAGGACAGCCCCCTGGGCGGCGAACTGCTGGAACCCGTCCGCCGCAACCAGCAGTCCGCCCTGCGGGTCCTGGAAAACGCCCGGGATGCCGGAGTCCTGCGGGACGTCGACCTGCGGGCGACGCTGCTGCTGGTGATGGGATCGCTGCTGTTCTACCACCTGGCCTACCCGGTGGCCTCGCATCTGGTCGGGCCCCGGTCCCCGGAGGTCATCGATCGCATCGGCTCGACCGCCGCCGACGTGTTCCTGCACGGTATATTGTTGGAGAAACCCCGATGAAGCGGATCCTCATCGTTCTGGTCGTGCTGACGGTCGTCCTGGGCGCCGTGCTGGCCGTGAAGATCATGCGCCAGGCCGCGGAACGGAAGGGCCCGCCCGGATCCTCGGGGATCGTCGAGGGCACCCGGGTCCAGGTGTCGGCCCGACTGGCGGCCCGCATCGAATCCATGGCGGTCCGCGAGGGGGACGTGGTCGTCGCAGGGCAGGTACTGGTCGAACTGGACTGCACGGAACCCGACGCCCTGGTGGCCGAGGCCGGCGCGCGGCTGGACGCGGCCGGTGCCCAGGTCGCGGCGGCCCAGGCCCAGGCCGCGGCCGTGGCATTCACCAGCCAGGCGGCCCTGCGGCAGGCCCGCAGCCAGAAGACCGGGGCGGGAGCCTACGCGGTACAGGAGGCGAATGCCCGGCGCCAGTCCCAGCGCGCGGCGCGCCTGGACAACGAAGGCGCCATGGCGACCGCCCAGCGGGAAAACCTGGACACCGCGGCCGACGACCTCGGCAAGCGACGCGCCGCCGCCCTCGAGGCTGCGGACGCCGCCGGCCAGCAGGCGAAGGCCGCGCAACTGCAGGCAACGGCCGCCCTGGAACAGGTCCGCGCCGCGGAACGCACTGTCGCGGCGGCACAGGCGGGTCTGGCCCGGGCGAAGGCGGCGCAGGCCGAGTGCCACATCGCGTCGCCGGTTCCCGGAACCGTCACCGTCCGCGCCAAGGAACCCGGCGAGGTGGTCCTTCCGGGCACGACCCTGTACGAGGTCACCGACGCCCGGGAATTCAAGGTGACGTTCTACGTGGCCAACGCCGACCTGGGTCGGGTCACCACCGGCCAGGCCGTCACGGTCACGGCCGATGCCTGGCCCGACCAGACGTTCCGCGGCGTCGTCCGGCGCGTGTCGCCCGAGGCCGAGTTCACGCCCCGGACGATCCAGACCCGCAGCGACCGGGACCGCCTGGTGTACGCCGTCGAGGCCACGCTGCAGAACCCCGACGGACGGCTGCGGGTGGGCATGCCGGTCGAGGTGGCCCTGGTTCCCTGAAGTGCAGCCGCCCGAGCACGAAGGCGAAGGCGATGGGTTTCCGAAGGAAACTCTCGCCGAAGCCGGAGTCGACTCGGGCCGATAAATGGCGCTGGGACACCCCACGCCCCTTCCGGAGGCACCCGTGGGCGAAACGCCCGTCGCAGTCGTGTCCGGCCTGCGCCACCGCTACGGGACGACCCTCGCCCTGGACGGCATGGCCTTCGAGGTCCGCCCCGGCGAACTGTACGGCCTGATCGGTCCGGACGGTGCGGGGAAGACCACGACGGTCCGAGCGCTGGCGGGGCTGCTGGAGCCCAACGAGGGCACGGTCCGCATCGGCGGCGGCGATCCGCTGGATCCGCGGTCGGGCGTGCGGGAGCACCTGGGCTACATGCCCCAGCGCTTCGGCCTGTACCGCGACCTCAGCGTCGACGAAAACCTGCGCTTTTTCGGCGATCTCTTCTGCCTGGACCGCAAGACCTTCCTGGAACGCCGCGATCGCCTGATGACCATCACGCGCCTGGCCCCGTTCCTGGCCCGGCGGGCCGACGCCCTGTCCGGCGGCATGTACAAGAAGCTGGCGCTGTCCTGCGCCCTGCTGCACCAGCCGGACCTCCTGATCCTGGACGAACCCACCAACGGCGTGGACCCGGTGTCCCGCGGCGAACTGTGGGACCTGCTGGCGGACTTCACGACCCAGGGGATGGCCGTCCTGGTGACGACCTCCTACATGGACGAAGCGGCACGGTGCTCGCGCGTGGGCCTGGCGTCCGGTGGACGGCTGATCCTGGAAGGCCGCCCCGCGGACCTCGTGGCCGCCTTCGGGGATGCCGTCCTGCGGGTGGAACCGGGGGCCGGCGCCAGCACCGACGACGTCGAAGCCACGCTGGCCCGGGAAGGCCGCGCGATCGAGGCCGTCACGCCCCTCGGGACCGGCCTGCGGGTGGTGGTCCGGGGGGACGACGCCGACCGCATCACCGCCCGGCTGGAAGAAACGACCGCCACCGTACGCCGGATGACGCCCGGCTTCGAGGACCTCTACCTGGCCCGCATGGCCTCCACGTCCACCGGGGAGGGGCCATGACCGACGCCGTCATCCGCTGCCGGGACCTGGGACGGACGTTCGGGGACTTCCACGCGGTCCGGGACGTGACGTTCGAGGTCCCGCCGGGCGAGATCTTCGGGTACCTGGGGGCCAACGGCGCGGGCAAGTCCACCACGATCCGCATCCTGTGCGGGCTGCTGAGCCCCTCCTCGGGCCACGCCGAGGTCGCGGGCTTCGACGTTGCGAAGGATCCCGAGGCCGTGAAGCGCCGCATCGGCTACATGTCCCAGAAGTTCTCGCTGTACCCGGACCTGACCGTCGAGGAGAACCTGGACTTCTTCGGCGGCGCCTACGGCCTGTCCGGCCGCACCCTGCGGGCACGCATCGACGCGGTCGTCGACGAGGTCGGCCTGCGCAGCGAACGCAAGGCCATGACCTCGTCCCTGCCGGGCGGCCGCCAGCAGCGCGTGGCCCTGGCGAACGCGCTGCTGCACGACCCCCGCATCCTGTTCCTGGACGAGCCCACGGCGGGCGTGGACCCCGCGGCCCGGCGGGAGTTCCTGGCCCTGGTCCGGCGGCGCGTCCAGGCGGGCGCCACGGTCTTCCTGACCACGCACTACCTCGACGAGGCGGAGTACTGCCGCCGCGTGGGCCTGATGGTCGCGGGACGCCTGGTCGCGCTGGGCACCCCGGCCGAACTGAAGGCCGCCTGGGCCCCGGGCGACGTCCGCGTCCTGCGGGGCGCTCCGACCGCCCTGGGCGGCGCCGTCCGCCCGATCCCCGGGGTCCTGGCCGTCCAGTCCCTGGGCGGCGGCATCCGGATCCGGGTCGAAGCCGGCCGGCTGGACACCGTGCTGGCCGCAGCGCGCAGCGCCGACCCGGACGTCGCGGTCGAGGTCGCGGAACCTACGCTGGACGACGTGTTCCTGGCGGTCGTCCAGGGAGGTGACCGATGACCGGCTGGCGACCGCCCCACGTCCCCCTCACCGTGCGCTTCCGCCGGTTCGTGCGCCGCACGCTGGCGGTGTCCGGCAAGGAAATCGTCCACGTCGCCCGGGATCCTTCGACCCTGTACATCGCCCTGGGCATGCCGGTAGTCCTGCTGCTGATTTTCGGGTACGGCATCTCGTTCGACCTGGACCGGGCCGCCATGGCAATCGTGGACGACGACCGGACGCCGGCATCCCGGGACCTCGTCAGCGCCCTGACCTCGTCCGGCGAATTCCGCGTCGCCGCGCGGCCCGAAAGCGCCGACGACGTGGACCACGTCTTCCGGGCCGGCGATGCGTCGATCGCGGTGGTGATCCCCCCGGGGTTCTCCGACGACCTCGCCGGCGGTCTGCCGACCCCCCTCCAGATCCTCGTGGACGGCAGCGACGGGTCCAAGGCGGGTGGCGAGATGGGGACGGTGGCGGCCCTGCTGCGCAAATGGGCCGGCGGCCTGGCGGGAACCCCGATGGCCCCGCCCATCGAGGCGAAGGTCGAACTGCTGTACAACCCCGGGCTGCGGTCCGCGATCTTCTTCGTGCCGGGCCTGGTGGCCTACATCCTGGCCCTGGCGGGCGTCCTGCTGACCGCCCTCACGATCGCCCGCGAGGAGGAGCAGGGGAACCTGGAGCAACTGTTCGCCACGCCGATCGGCCGCCTGGAGGTGATCCTCGGCAAGCTGGGGCCCTACGTCGGGCTGGGCGTCGTTCAGGCGCTGCTGGTCCTGGCCGTGGGCGCCGTCGCCTTCGACGTGCCGATGATGGGCAGCCCGCTCACCCTCGCGGTCGGCACCCTGCTGTTCTTGATCGGCGTCCTGTCCCAGGGCCTGTTCATTTCGGTCATCTCCCACAGCCAGCAGGTGGCCACGCAGATCGGCGCCATCACGTCCCTCCTCCCGGCGATCCTGATGTCGGGTTTCATGTTCCCGGTCGAGCGCATGCCGATCCCCCTGCAGGTCATCGCGTCCATCTTCCCGGCGCGGTACTACGTGTCCATCCTTCGCGGCATCCTGCTGAAGGGGAACGGGTTCGAGGTCCTCTGGCCCCACATGCTGGCCATGGCCCTGTTCTCGCTGATCGTCCTGACGGCGGCCACGCGGCGTTTCCGGCGGAGGGTGGCATGACGCCGGGAC
>CAINDP010000198.1 GCA_903847405.1 uncultured Myxococcales bacterium
AGGTTCGTCCCCGGCGGGATGTCGGCGACGGTGGCCTCCAGGGCCCGGCGGATCATCTGCTGCTCGCGGACCATCTGTTCGCCCGCGTCCGGGTAGCCCCCGGGGTTCGTGGTGGAGTTGTGTTCCTGGTAGTACGACCGTGGAAACGTGTCCTGCCACGAGGCCACGGTGTCGCCGACGGGCGTCGGCAGCAGGTGGGACCGGACCGTGAGGGTGCCGTACGACACCTCGTCGTAGTAGCCGCGCAGGGAGGGGACCGCCGGGTCGGGGCTGTCCAGCATCGCCTCCCACGTCGTCACCGGCGTGGTCAGCGGCGCCTCGCCCTTGAACCGCACGAACAGCACCAGGTTGTTGATGACGCCCCGGGTGGGGGCGCTGTTCAGGCGCATCGGAAGGGCCGCGCGGCGCGACGCCACCTGCCTCCGGATCGCGGCCTCGCCGTCGTCCAGCCCGGGGACCAGTCCCAGGGTCCGGGGATTTCCGCGCCCGAATTCCAGGCCGGTCGGCACCAGGCGCCCCTCGCGAACCGACGCGTACACCACGCGCCCGGTGATCGGGTCCCGCAGGACCGTGAAGCCCTCGGCATCGTGGACGCGATGGTGGAATTCATCCCCCGTGGCGAACAGCGGCAGGGCCCGACCGTCCAGCGCCCGGACGTCCACCGGCACCGCGCGCAGGGGCGCGGCCGCGACCGACGACGGGGCGGCCAGGACCAGGGTCAGGCCGGCGACGAGTGCAGCCGCGGCAGCCGCGACCACGGAACTCCCGGATCGGCGGCGCGGGGACGAATCGGGCACGGGGCACCTCCGCTTCCGGCCCAGGCCGGCGGCCTGTTGATCCTACGAATCGGGGCGCGCGGGTCAACCTGTCGGCGCCGCCGTGATACCCTTCCCTGGGTGGAAAATGGGGACAGACACCTATTTCCCGAAAATGGTGTCTGTCCCCATTTTCTTGTCCCGCTTTTCACGAACGCGTTTCCGGAGGCACGGATGAAGGACTGGTCGGACCTGGCGCCGTTCCCGCCGCCCCCGCGGCGGCTGTGGTGCAACCGGACGCTCAACCTGCGCACGATCCGCGTGGTGGGCTACGACATGGACTACACGCTGATCCACTACCGCGTGGACGAGTGGGAGCGGCGCGCGTACGAGCACCTGCGGCAGCGCCTGGGGGACCAGGGCTACCCCGTGGAGGGCCTGGAGTTCGATCCCGACGGTGCCATCCGGGGACTGGCGATCGACAAGGAGCGGGGCAACCTGGTCAAGGCGAACCGCTTCGGGTACGTGAAGCAGGCGGCCCACGGCACGCGCCCGATGACGTTCGACGAACTGCGGCACGAGTACGGGCGGACCGTCGTGGACCTGGCCGAGCCGCGCTGGGAGTTCCTGAACACCTTCTTTTCGAAGTCCGAAGGGTGCATGTACGCGCAACTGGTGGACCGGCTGGACGAAAAGCGCCTGCCGGGCGTGATGGGCTACGCGGACCTCTACCGGCTGGTCAAGAAGACGCTGGATTTCGCGCACATGGAGGGGCACCTCAAGGCGGAAATCATCGAGGCGCCCGAGCGGTTCGTGGATCTGGACCCCGACCTGCCCCAGGCCCTGGAGGATCAGCGTCTGGCCGGCAAGAAGGTGCTGCTGATCACCAACAGCGAGTGGTCGTACACCAAGGCCATGATGGCCTATGCCTTCGACCGGTTCCTGCCCGAGGGCCGTACCTGGCGCGACCTGTTCGACATGGTGTTCGTGTCGGCCCGCAAGCCCGCGTTCTTCACGTCGCGCATGCCGGTCTTCGAGGTGGCGACCGAGGACGGGATGCTGCGGCCGGTGACGGGCCTGCATGACGGGGCGCTGTTCCTGGGGGGCGATGCGCGGCTGGTCGAGGAGCACCTGGGCCTGTCCGGCGAGGAAATCCTGTACGTCGGGGATCACCTGTCCACCGACGTCCACGTCAGCAAGGCGGTCCTGCGGTGGCGGACGGGCCTGGTGGTCCGGGAATTGGAGGACGAACTGACGGCCCTGGCCGCCTTCAACGACCGGGAGCGGGACCTGGAGACCCTGATGGCCGAAAAGGAGCGCCTGGAGCACCTGCACGCCCACGCGCGCCTGGGGCTGCAGCGCCTGAAGGGCGGGGGGCCGCGGGTCGGCCTGTCGCCGTCGCGCCTGCACGAGGCCCTGACGGACCTTCGGGCCGCGCTGGACGCCCTGGATGCGCGCATCGGCCCCCTGGCCGCCGGCGCCGGCGGAATCGGCAACCGGCGATGGGGCCCCCTGATGCGCGCCGGCAACGACAAGAGCCTCCTGGCCCGCCAGGTGGAACGCTACGCCGACGTCTATACCTCGCGGGTTTCCAACTTCCTGCACCACACGCCTTACGGATATCTGCGATCCTTCCGGGGCGCGATGCCGCACGACCCGGGGGCGGGAACCACACCCTTGCACCCCACCGAATCTTGACGGGACGCGATGAAACCCGGACACTTTGCGCGGATCACCCTGACCTTGGAGGTTCCCCGATGAAGCGTTGTATGGTTCTGGCGGCGGCACTGGCCTTCCTGGGCCTGGCATGCAGCAGCAGCACGACCCCGGCCGCGGACCTGAACGTTGCGGACGTCCCGACCGCGGACGTGAACGACGTGCCACCGCCGATCGACACCGGCGTGGACGTCCCGCGGCTGGACACCACGGAAGGGGAACCCGGCGACGACGCGACCGACGTGCCGGCGACGGACCCGGGCTGCACCGACTGCGACGTCGCGCCCGAAATCGTGACCCCGACGTGCCCCGGCGGCGCCCTGTGCCCCTGCGAACAGAACGGCGACTGCGTCAGCGACCTCTGCGTCGAGGACGTCGGCGGCCAGGTCTGCTCCCGGGTCTGCGCCTCCGAGGATTCCTGCCCGGCGAACTGGAAGTGCTCGCAGATGGTCGGGACCGGCGGCGACACGGCCTTCGTCTGCGTCAACCCGTTTTCGACCCAGTGCCGTCCCTGCAAGACCGACAAGGAATGCGTTCCGGCGGTCGGGGCGGGCTCGGACCGGTACGCCTGCCTGTCGTTCGGTGCGACGGGGTCCTTCTGCGGCCGCGGTTGCGCGGTTTCGGCGGACTGCCCCACGGACTACGCATGCGCCGACATGACCACGTCCGGCGTCACCGAAAAGTACTGCGTGCCGGCCGAGGGTGCCGCGTGCCCCTGCCCGGCCTTCTTCGTCGAGCAGGACTTCTTCACGACGTGCAGCGTGACCAACGACCTGGGGACGTGCACGGCGGACCGGACGTGCGATCAGGCCTGCCTGGCCGCGACGCCGGCCGCCGAAGCGTGCAACAACAAGGACGACAACTGCAACGGCCAGACGGACGAGGGCATGACGGGCCTGACCTGCGAAACCACGAACGAGTTCGGGACCTGCACGGGCACCCAGACGTGCGCCAACGGCCTGGCGATGTGCAGCGGCGGCACGCCGAAGGCCGAAACCTGCAACAGTGCCGACGATAATTGCGACGGCCAGACCGACGAGGAAGGGGCCGCGAACTGCACCGTCTACTACCGCGACGACGACGGCGATCGGCACGGCCGCGACGACGACCACAAGTGCCTGTGCGCGCCGAAGGGCGTGTACACCGCCACCGTCGGCGACGACTGTGACGACACCAAGGCCGCCGTGAACCCTGGGGCGACCGAGGTCTGCAACGCGGGCATCGACGACGACTGCGACGGGACCACCGATCCGGCGGGTTCGGCGAACTGCACGAAGTACTACCCGGACGTGGACGGGGACACCTGGGGCGTGACCGCGGGCGAGGTCTGCCTGTGCGCGGCCTTGGCCCCCACCACCGCGACGCGCGACGGGGACTGCAACGACGGCGAAACGGCGGTTCACCCCGGGGTCACGGAAACCTGCAACAACGTGGACGACAACTGCAGCGGGTCGACCGACGAGGGCAATCCCGGGGGCGGGGGCGCCTGCACCACGGGCCTGTCGGGCGCCTGCGCCGCGGGGACGAAGGTCTGCCAGGGCGGTTCGGTGGTGTGTCTGCAGAACGTGGCTGCCACGGCCGAAACCTGCAACGGCGTCGATGACAACTGCGACGGGGCCACCGACGAGG
>CAINDP010000199.1 GCA_903847405.1 uncultured Myxococcales bacterium
AAAACTGCCCCCCCTGTTCGAACGCGACCAACTGGAACGGTTCATTCGCGTGAGCCCCTTGAACGATGCCCACCGGGCGGTCCACAAGTTCCGGTTCCAGGCCCTCCTGCAGCGCTACCGGACGCTGGCGGTCTACTGGGATCGGATCATGCGCGAACTGGAGGAAGGCAAGGTCACGCGGGAATCGATGCGCCGCGATGCCGGGTATGCGTCCGGCGCTCCCCGGGAAACCGCTCCGGTGGACGACGACGGGCCTTCTGCCGGAAAGCCGGCGACGCGCGCCCCGGCGGCGCCCGTCCCTGCGCCCGTAACGGCGCCCGTCCCGGCGGCCGACGATCCGCTCAAGCGCCTGTATGTCGACTACATTTCCGCCCGGTCGTCCCTGGGGCTCGCCAACGAGGGCATCACCGAGTCGGCCTTCCGGACCAGCCTGGACAAGCAACGCCAGGCCCAGGCCGAGAAACTGGGCGTTCCCAGCATTTCCTTCTCGGTGGTGGTCAAGGAAGGCCGCGTCATCCTGCTGGCCCGCCCTGGACCCGCCTGATCGGACCGGGCCGACCTCTCCCGGATGAAGGAGTCCTTCGATGCTGATGGCGGAAGTGATCCGGCGCAAGCGCGACGGCGGCGAACTGACCCCCGCGACGATTAGCGAGATCATCGCCGGTGTCGTCGGCGGCGGGGTCCCGGACTACCAGGCGGCGGCGCTGCTGATGGCCGTGTACTTCCGGGGCCTGACGGACGCCGAGCTGGTGGCCTGGACCCAGGCGATGCTGCATTCGGGCGACGTGTTCGACCTGTCGCATCTTCCCGGCGGCAAGGTGGACAAGCACTCCACCGGCGGCGTCGGCGACAAGATTTCCATCCCGCTGGCGCCGCTGGTCGCCGCGTGCGGCGTGAAGGTGCCGATGATTTCCGGCCGGGGCCTGGGCCACACGGGCGGGACCCTGGACAAACTGGAGTCGATCCCGGGGTTTCGGACGGACCTGCCGTCGGCGCGGTTTGTCGAGGGCGTGGCGACGATCGGGACGTGCATGATCGGGCAGACCGAGTCGATCGTGCCGGCCGACAAGCGCCTGTACGCGTTGCGGGACGTGACGGGAACGATCGAGTCGATCCCGCTGATCGCGGCGTCGATCCTCAGCAAGAAGCTGGCCGAGGGCATTTCGGGCCTGGTCCTGGACGTGAAGGTCGGGTCCGGGGCGTTCATGAAGACCCGGGAGCGGGCCCTCGGGCTGGCGCGGACGCTGGTGGGCCTGGGGAACCGGTCGGGCGTGAAGACCGTGGCCTACCTGACGGACATGAACGAGCCCATCGGGTGGGCCGTGGGGAACGCGCTGGAAATCGAGGAGTCGATCGAGGTGCTGCGCGGGGAGGGTCCTGCGGACACGGTCGACCTGGTCGTGACCCTCGGCGGGCGGATGCTGGTCCTGGGCGGCGCGACAGGGGCGCAGGCCGACGGCGAGGCGCGAATCCGGGGCGCGATCGCCGACGGGTCCGGCCTGGAGGTGTTCCGGCGGATGGTTGCGTTCCAGGGGGGCGACGTGGGGGTGGTGGACGACTTCGGTCGGCTGCCCCGGGCGAGTGCCTCGGTGGACGTGGTCGCGCCCGTCGGAGGCACCGTGCAGGCCATCGACTGCGAAGGGATCGGGCTGGCGGCGCTGGTCCTGGGCGGCGGGCGCCGGACGAAGGAGGATGCCATCGATCCGGCGGTGGGCCTTCGGATGCGGGTGCGCCTGGGGGCCGAGGTCAAGGCCGGGGAACCCCTGGCGACGCTGCTGGTCAACGACGTGTCGAAGGTTCCCGAGGCAACTGCGCTGGTCCGGGACGCCTACATCATCGGGGAGGCCCCGGTCAGCGCGGGTCCGCGGGTGCTGGAAGTCGTCGAGTGAACCTGCCTGCCCGTTCCGGGCGGCTTCGGGTGCCGAAGCGGACGAAGGCGTCGGGCTGCGTGGCGGTCCGGCATGCCCGGCAGCAGGTCTGCAGTGCGTCGATGCGCGGATCCCCCGCCTTGTCGTGACCCGGGGCCAGATCGACCAGGAGTTCCTGGCCCGTCGATGGGCCGGTGCCGCACCGGACGCAGTGGAAGCCGTCGCGCATCATCACCTGGAAGCGCAGGCGCCAGTCGATCGTCCACGGGGTCGCGCGCCGGGCCGCCATCAGGCAAGTACCCGTCGGCGATCCGATGTCGGCCGTCGTCAGGTCGCCCGCCGGGGCGTCCATGAAGGTCCGGAAGTCCTCCAGCGCCTTTCGCCAGGTCCCGAAGCGGTATTCGTAGGTTCCGGCGACGTAGGCCGAAAAGGGCTTGGCGAGTTCGCCGTAGTGCGGTTGGCGTCCGAGTGTCCGCCACAGGTGATCGAGGTTCCGGAAGAGATCCTCCTCGGAGACGTTCCAGGTTCGCGACGGCTGCAGGCCGGCGGCTTCCAACGCCCCCATCCAGGAGCCGAAGTGCCGGATGAACGGCTCCCGGCCCCAGGTGCCGTGCCGTCGATACTCCGCCTGCGTCAGGGTCGCCCGGCCCAGGCGGCCCGCGACCCGTTTCAGATCCTGAAGCGCCGCGTCGGCACCCACGCCGGAATTGAAGTGGACGACGGCCAGGCCGGCCCGTGCCAGGGCGGACGACCATGTCGCGAAACGGCGGACGAACGAGGAGGGGTGGTAGAGGCCGCCGTGGCCGGAGTAGGCCCGCATCGTCAGCGTGCCTGTCCCGAGGCGGCAGGCCACCACGCGGAGGTCCTCCAGATATTTTTCGTCCGGGATATTGCGCCTGACGGGTGCGGAGCACATGGAACAACCCCTGGAAAAAAATGGCGGAACCGCCCTGCCGCATAACGGCGGCATCCGTCAGGTCTGTGTCTTCGAGGAGGATCCTACGCGGGTCGCATGGCGGAAGGAAAGGGGGTAAATGCCATGCTTTCTGGGGTTGCTGCGTCGGGATTCAAGGATTCCAGCGTCCGGCAGTTCGGCAATGGTCGACGAAGAAGGCCCGCTCGGTCGTGGCCTCGGACGGCGGACGCCGGACGATTCGCGAGGAACCGTCGAACCAGGCCAGGGGCAGCAGCGCCAGCAGGATGACGGAAACCGCCTTGCCGGCGAACCGCCCCGGGCGCGACGCCACGGCCGCCACGGCGATCAGGACGAACCCCGTCGCGACGGCGACCAGGAATCCCGTCGGCGGCAGGTCGAACCCGATGCCCGCCCGGGGCCAGCAGCCGCCTGCCGCCAGCGGCACCACGAGGTCGTGGAAGGGGTTCGACCAGTTCTCGGGAAGGTGCGGGAAAATCGCGGTCGCCAGGCCGGTCATCATGACGGACGCTGCGGCCAGGCCCGGCCCGAGGACCGCCGCCACCCGGGAACGGTCCAGCAGCAGTGCCGCCGGCGCCAGCAGGAAGGGGACCAGGGGCGTCAGGTGCCGCTGGCCGACGGTCCAGCCGCCGTCCCAGTAGACCATCGACGACACGAACAGCAGCGGCAGGGCGACAAGGACCGCGCGCAGCACCGCATCGCCGCGAGTCCCGGTCCGGGCGTAGGAGCCCAGCCCCAGGAACCCCAGGGCCAGGAAGGGCGACCAGGCCAGCAGGCCCTTCGACGGCGGGAACAGGCTGCCGGCGAAGGACTGCCACCGGGGCGTCCCGACGCCCATGAATCCCTGGGCGTGCACGGCCGCGAAGAACGGGTTCGCGACGAACGAGTATCCCGTCTTCCAGGGGACGCCGAACGCGGCCGTGTGGAAGAGGGCCAGCGCCGCCAGGGGTACCGCGGCCCCCGCCACCGCCGCCGCGATCGCAGGTCCCAGCGGGCGCGCCCGCAGCAGGAACACCACGGCCAGCGGCAGCAGGTAGACCGCCGCCTGGTACTCGGTGGTCACGCACATCCCCGCCAGCAGCCCGACCAGCGCCGCCCGCCCGGGAGGGAGGGTTGCCTTCCGCAGGGCGAACCATGTTCCGTAAATCAGCACCGCGACCAGTTGGTGGCCGTAGAACAGCACCGCGTAGGTGAATCCGAGGGTCCCGAGGCCGTAGGTCGCCAGGACCAGCGCCCGGACGGGTGTCGACACGCCCCGCTCGGCCATTTCGATGCGCAGCATCAGCAGCAGGAGCAGCGTGGGCAGCACCCCCGCCAGCAGCCGGGCCAGGCGCATGTCCACGGCCGGGCTGCGCTGGCCCCCCAGGGCCTCCCGCAATGCGATGCCCGGCGCGACCAGGAACGCCGTGCCCGGCGGCTTGTCCGAAAAGTACGAGTCCGCGACCTTCGACTTGTCCGCGATGTCCCCGAAGCGGGCGATGGACGGGCCGATCTCGACGTCGCCATCGACGAGGGCATACGCCGTGTACAGGCGCGACAGCTCGTTGGCCGAGTGGAGGCCCGGGAAGTAGGGGAAGATCGCGGCCTGGGCCACGAACACCAGCAGGATCGCCAGCCGATCCAGATTGCCTTTCGACGTCACGGCCGGATTCTACGCGAAAACGGGAGCGGGAAATGGGGACAGACACCATTTTCGTCCGGGAAAATGGTGTCTGTCCCCATTTCCCGCCGGTCCCCGGCACGGGTCGGAAGGACCCGTCGCGCCTTGACGAACGTGCCTCGCTCCCGTATAAGCCTACGCCGGGATTCCTCATTGCGGAGCGACGACGGCGATGTTCGAGATCCTCACGAAGGGATTCAGGAATGCCCGGGCCCGGCTTGCCGGGAAGTCGGTCATCACCGAGGCGGCGATCGAGGAGGCCCTGAAGGACATTCGCGTGTCCCTTCTGGAGGCCGACGTCGCGCTGCCCGTCGTCAGCGCCTTCCTGGAACACGTGAAGACCCAGGCCGTGGGCGAAGTCGTGCGCCTGAAGGCCAAGACCGACGGCAAGAAGGTCCAGGTCACGCCCGCCGAGCACTTCGTCAAGCTGTGCCATGACCAGTTGATCGCCCTGATGGGCGACGGCGAGCGTCAGATCGAATTCGAGCCGGCCGGTCGCGTCACAGCGGTCATGATGGTCGGCCTGCACGGAACCGGAAAGACCACCACGTCGGCCAAGATCGCCGGCCTGATGAAGGACGGCAAGCACCGGCCCATGCTGGTCGCCGCCGACATCTACCGTCCCGCCGCCGTGGACCAGTTGAAGGTCCTGGGCGAGCGCCTGGGCATCCCGGTCTTCCACCGCCCCGGGCTGCTGCCGCCCGAAATGTGCGCCGAGGCCATGAAGCAGGCCATCGCCGAAAAGCGGGACCTGGTCATCTTCGACACCGCCGGCCGCCTGGCCATCGACGAGCCCCTCATGGAGGAGCTGTCGCAGATCAAGGCCCGCACGAACCCGAAGAACATCTTCCTGGTCGTGGACGCCATGATCGGCCAGGACGCCGTCCGCATGGCGTCCGAGTTCGACAAGCGCCTGTCCCTGACCGGCGTGGTCATGACCAAGATGGACGGTGACGCCCGTGGCGGCGCCGCGCTGTCCGTCCGTGCCGTCACCGGCAAGCCCATCGTCTTCGTCGGAATGGGCGAAGACCTCAGCAAGATCGAACCGTTCCGCCCAGAAGGCATCGCCAGCCGCATCCTCGGCTTCGGCGACGTGGTCGGCCTGGTCAAGGACTTCGAAAAGGTCGTCGACCAGGAAAAGGCCGAAGAGGACGCGATCCAGTTGCTGAAGGGCAACTTCAACCTGGTCCAGTTCCTGGAGCAGATCCGGGCGATCCAGAAGATGGGATCGTTGCGGGACACGCTGGAAAAGCTGCCCTTCTTCCACGACATGGTGCCCGAGGGCGCCGCCGTGGACGAAAAGGTCCTGGGGCGGATCGAGTCCATGATCCACTCGATGACCCCGGAAGAGCGCCGGAAGCCCGAAATCATCGGCGAAAGCCGCATGAAGCGCATCGCGAAGGGCTCGGGGCGGAAGGTTCCCGAGGTCAAGGACCTCCTGACGCGCTTCGACACGATGCGGGAAGTGATGAAGCGGGTCGGCAAGCAGCCGTCCCTGCTGTCGCGCCTGCCGGGCTTCAAGGAGGCCCTGGACCTCGCGAAGTCCCGTGGCGAGGACGTGTCGGACCTGATGCCCGACCAGGAAGGGCCCGCGGGCGGCTGGGGACCCGGCTACGGCGTGCCCCGCCTGTCGGTTGCCGAAAAGGACCGCCGTCGCAAGAAGGAAAAGGCGGCCCGCAAGCAGCGCCAGAAGGGGCGGAAGAAGAAATGACCATGCCGGTCCGGCAGTTTCGTCCCGCCTCGACGCCTCCCTCCCGTCGCCTGCACGTCAGCCTGTGGATTGCCAGCGTGACCGTCGTGACCGTGGTGGCGGGTCTTGCCGGCGAGGCCCGGGCCCGTCCCGCCAGCCAGGTGAAGGTCGAGGACGTGATCCAGATCCTGCGCAGCAAGTCCCGGCCGACCCCCGCCGATCTGGCCGTCGCCGGGGCCGACGTGGACCGGGTCCTGGTGGACCTGCTGGTGGCCCGGAAGGTGGAACCGGACGTGCGGTTCCGGGCGGCCAAGGCCCTCAGCGGCTACCCCGGGCAGCGCGCCCGGGCAGTCCTGGCGTCGATGATCCCGAACCACGAGGAACCCTCGTCCCTGCGGGCCGCGATGATGATCTCGCTGGCGCTGGTCGCCCGGGAAAAGGCCGTGGACGACCTGCTGCCCTGGTTCAAGGACGCCGACCCGGTGCTGCGTGCCGGCGCCGGGCGCGCCCTGGGCGAAACGGGCGACGTGCGGGCGTGCAGCCTGCTGGAATCCGCCCTGGAGCATGAGGAGGTCCTCGAGGTCCGGAAGGCCATCGAGGACGGGACGAAGGCGTGCGCGAAGCGGAGGAAGCCATGAGGCTCGCGGGCATCGTGACAGCCTTGATCACCCCGTTCGACGGGGATCGGGTGGACCTGGACGCACTGTCGTCGCTGGTCCGGGGGCAGATTGCGGCGGGAATCCACGGCCTGGTCGCCTGCGGCACCACCGGCGAGCCGGCGACGCTGACCCACGAGGAGCGCGACGACGTCATCCGCACGGTCGTGAAGGCCGCGGCGGGGCGTGTCCCGGTCCTGGCCGGCACCGGAACGAACTGCACCCGCACCACGATCGATGAAACGCAGCGGGCCCGGGGCCTGGGCGTGGACGGCGCCCTGGTCGTGACGCCCTACTACAACCGTCCGCAGCAGGACGGCATGGTCGAGCATTATCGCCGCGTCGCCGCCGAGGGCGGGCTGCCGGTGGTCCTGTACAACGTGCCGTCGCGCACCGGCGTGAACCTCCTGCCCGGAACCGTCGCCCGCCTGGCGACCCTCCCGGGTATCGTCGGGGTCAAGGAGGCGTCGGGCAGCGTCGGCCCCGTGCGCGACATCGTGGGGACGGTTCCGGCGGGCTTCATGACCCTGTCGGGGGACGACGGCCTCGCGCTGCCGTCCTTCGCGGTGGGGGCCCAGGGACTGGTGTCGGTCACGTCGAACGTCGCTCCGCGGCAACTGGTCGAGATGTGGGAGGCCTGGAAGGCCGGCCGCGTCGCGCACGCCGCGGAGGTCGATCGCAGCCTGCTGCCGCTGTACAACGCCCTGTTCCTGGAGGCCAGCCCGGCGCCCGTGAAGGCCGCCGCCGCGATTCTGGGAATGTGCAAGGACGACGTCCGCCTGCCGCTGCTCAAGGCCGGCCGCGCGACCCGCGAGGCGCTGGAAGGCGCGCTGGCGGTTGCCGGGCTGCGGTGACCACCTGTTGCGCCCGAGTCGACTCCGGCTGCGGCAAGAGTTTTCTGCGAAAACCCGTTGCCTCCGCCTCCGTGCTCGGGCGGGCCCCGCCCTACATCCTGTGCGACTTCATGAAGACCTCGACCTCGGGCAGGCCGCCCTGCAGGACGAGGTAGGCGTCGGGGGGCTCGCGCTCGGTGATTTCGCCTGCCACGGGCGTCAGCATGATGCGCCGGATTTCCTCGCGGTCGTCCGAGTGGGCCAGCGCCCAGCCCAGCTTCATGAACGCGACCTCGGGCAGCATGTTCCCGGCCGGCACGATGCCCATCTCCATCAGGTCGCGCCCCGTGTCGTACACGTACATCTGCACGTATCCCCACAGGGTCTGGACCGTCATGAAGATGTGGACGCCCTTGGCAATGGCCCGCTTGATGGCCGGGTACAGCGGCTTGTTCACG
>CAINDP010000200.1 GCA_903847405.1 uncultured Myxococcales bacterium
CTGTCCCCATTTTTCCGGCGCTTGTCCCCATTTTTCCTTCTCCCCACTTTCCCCGGCGCATTGTAGTCCATCACCGCGACGTGAAGGGATCGGAACTGCGGGAATTGCGTTTCAGTCGGCCGCGAGGGCCTGGGCGGCGAAGTAGGCCTGGAGCGCGGACAGGAGGTCCTCCATGTCGCCCTCCATGATCGACTCCAGCTTGTACAGCGTCAGGCCGATCCGGTGGTCCGTCAGGCGATTCTGGGGGAAGTTGTAGGTCCGGATGCGCTCGGAACGGTCGCCGGTGCCCACCATGGCGCGCCGGGCGTCCTGCTCCAGTTTCTGGGCCTCCTCGCGGGCAGCCTCGGCCATGCGCGCCCGGAGGACCTTCATGGCCTTCGCGCGGTTCTTCAACTGGGAGCGCTCGTCCTGGCAGGCGACCACGATCCCGGTCGGGATGTGGGTCAGGCGCACGGCCGAGTCGGTCTTGTTGATGTGCTGGCCACCGGCCCCGCTGGCCCGGTACGTGTCGACCCGCAGGTCGCCTTCGTCGATCTTGATGTCCACGTCCTCGACTTCCGGCAGGATCGCCACCGTGACCGCCGACGTGTGGATCCGCCCCTGGGCCTCGGTTTCCGGCACGCGCTGGACCCGGTGGACCCCGCCCTCGAACTTGAGGTGGCTGTAGACGCGCCGCCCGCGGATCTGGGCGATGACTTCCTTCACGCCCTTCAGTTCCGTTTCGGAAATGCTGAGGATTACGACCTCCCACTTCCGGCGCTCGGCGAAGCGGGCGTACATGCGGAACAGGTCCGCGGCGAACAGGGCCGCCTCGTCGCCCCCCGTCCCGGCCCGGATTTCCAGGAAGATGTCCTTCTTGTCCAGGGGGTCCTCGGGGACCAGCAACTGGATCAGGCGCTTTTCCAGTTCCTCGCGGCGGGGACGCAGGCGCCCCAGTTCGTCCTCGGCCATTTCCCGCAGGCCGGCGTCGCTCTTCGACAGTTCCTCGTTTTCCTGGATGTCCCGGGCGACGTCCCGGTATTCGCGGTAGGCGTTGACCCGATCTTCCAGGTCCGCGCGCTCCTTCGACACTTCGCGAAGCAGGTCGGGGTTCGAGTAGACCTCCGGGCGACCCATGTCGTCCTCGAGGCGCCGGAAGCGGGTTTCGACCTCCTCCAGCCGCCGCAGTGCGCCGACCAGGTCGATCATGACGGTCCCTCCACGCCCGCGGGGCAGAGGGCCGCTTCAAACTCGGCGATGGACCCGAAGGTGAGGATCCGCTCGGGCACCCCGGCAACCGCACCCAGGGAGGCCGGAGACAGGGCGGCCCGCAGGGCGACGATGGCGATTTCCTGCTGGGATGCGTCCGGCCGCTGGGTCGTGATGCCCTGGACCCACACGCCCGGCGCGGCGAGGATCCGCCCCAGAAGGCTGCCCTCCTTCTTGCCGGCGAACCGGATCAGTTCGTACGACAGGCCCGCCACCGGCAGGATCAGGGGCAGCTTGATCGCGACGAACAAGGCCTGGTTCAGGATGCGGATGTCCGAAACCTGGGGGATGAACGGGAAGATGGCCGCGAACACGAAGATGCTGACCGCGATGACCGTGACCATGAAGGCCGTCCCGCAGCGCGCGTGGGCCGTCGGAAAACTGGCCAGGTTCGGGACCGTCAGCGGAAGGCGGTGCTCGAAGGCGTGGACCGCCTGGTGCTCGGCGCCGTGGTACTCGAACACCCGGCGCATGTCCTTCATCTTGGACATCATGTAGACGAAGCCCAGGAAGATGCTGAACTTCACGACGCCGTCCAGCAGGTGGAACGACATCGCCGTGCCGCCCGAAAGCGCCTCGCTGCCCACGGCCAGGCCGAACGCCCACGTCAGGACGTGCGGGATCACCGCGAACAGGAAGAAGCCGAAGGCCATCGAGAAGACGAGGGTCAGGCCCAGCGCCAGGGGCGTGGCCGTCCCGGACGGTCGCTCCTCCTCGGGCAGGGCGTTTTCGGCGGCGAAGGAAAGGGCCGACATGCCGTCGTACATGGTTTCGACGAGGACGGCGATGCCCCGCAGCCCGGGCTTCGTCAACAAGGGGTACTGGGCTGCGATGCGATGGGCCAGCCGTACGCGGACGATGATGGAGCCGTCGGGTTTGCGCACGGCGACGCTGGTGGCGCCGGGAGCGCGCATCATCACGCCCTCGACCACCGCCTGGCCGCCTACCGCAACAGGCTGTTCGAGGCCCGCGGGTTTCACGGGACGACGTTCGTCTTGATGAGCGTGCGGCCCGCGTACTTGCGGTTGAACCGATCGACGCGGCCCTCGGTGTCGATGATCTTCTGGCGACCCGTGAAGAACGGGTGGCACGAAGAGCAGATTTCCACCGGGTAGTCGCCGCGCGTGGAATGCGTCTCGATGACGCTCCCGCAGGCGCAGCTGATCTTCGTAGGCTTGTTGGCGGGATGGATTCCCTTTTTCATGATCGGCCTCCTGGCGTACTCGGTCGGCAATTCGACCGGGGCGCGGAATGATATGCACATTCCAGCCCAAGGTCAATGGGGGCGTGGACAGCGAAACCGCCTTCCCGGTGCCGGCTCAAGCCCCCACGCCGCCGGTTTGACCGGGAGCAGCCGTCGCGCCTAGAATCTACGCGGCCTACGGGGTTCTGCGCCCATGGTGACCGACGGCAACGGCGTCTGCCCGCACTGCGAAGCCTACACCGGGCCCGTGGGCACGCCGTGCATCCGCCCCGAATGCGTCAAGAAGAACTACCTCTGCATCCCGATCCGCTGGTACGACGCCGCCAAGGCGTACTCGGCCCGCAAGAACAAGCCGATCGACCCGCTGGTCGGGCGCATGATCGAACGCTACCTGCTGGCCGCGAACATCGGCGAAGGCGGCATGGGCTCGGTCTACGTCGCCATCCAGAAACCGCTGTTCCGCGAGGTGGCGCTGAAACTGATCAGCGACCTGGACCTGAACCGCCACTCGGTCGGACGGTTCGAGCGCGAGGCGCGGGCGATTTCGCTGCTGGACCATCCGAACATCGTCAAGATCCACGACTACGGCGTCGGCGACCTGGACAAGAAGGTCCCGTACATGGCGCTGGAGTTCCTGCGCCACGGCCGCACCCTGCGCAAGGCGTTCGCGGCTGCGGCAGGGACCGGGAAGGTCGAAGGCGCGCTGGTCCTGACGATCTTCCGGCAGGTCCTGAACGCCCTGGGGGCCGCCCACGCCGTCGGCATCGTCCACCGCGACGTCAAGCCCGAAAACGTGATGGTCGTGCCGGTCCACGGCGACCCGAACCTGGTGAAGGTCCTGGATTTCGGCCTGGCGCGCCTGGATTCGGACGATTCGACCTTCGAGGGGGACGCCATCGCATCGGGGCGGCTGGCTGGCACCCCCTACTACATGGCCCCCGAGCAGATCCCGCGGAAGGGGGCGTCCGGGGACATCGACGGCCGGGCGGACCTGTACGCTGTGACCGTGATGCTGTTCGAGATCCTGACGGGCGTCCGGCCCTTCGACGGGGATTCGCCCCTGGCCGTCCTGGCCCGGAAGCTGGACCCGTCGTTCGACCCGATGAACCAGCCCGAGGCCAAGGCCCTGTCCAAGGGGATCCGCACGTTCCTGGCGAAGGGTCTTTCGCGCGTGCCCGCGGACCGTTTCGCGTCGGCGTCCCAGATGCTGGAAGCGCTGGAATCGGTCCTGGAGACCCGGGCCTCCGCGGTGGGACTGGTCGTGCTGGAGGCCCCGTCGTCGTCGGATCGAATCGAGGTCCCCAGCGACCAGGCGTCCGCGTCGACGCCCCTGGCACCCCTGCTGCCTCCGGACGAACCGGACCCGCCGGCCCCGGCAGGCGGAGCGGCGTCCCAGGTTCCACAATCGCCGTTCTTCAAGGAAAGCCGGTTCAAGAAGCATTCGGGGGGGCTGGAACTGGACATGCCCGAGGTGATCGGGGCGGCGGTCCCCGCGTCGTCCACCGCGATGGCGGCGGCCGGAACGGCCCATCCGAAGGGCCCTGCGACAGCGGGCGGCTCCGAGCAGCCCTCGGGATCCGCGACGCCGGCGGGACTGCCGACCGGGAAGAGTGGCCCGCACACGCCGGTCAGGACCCCGACGGCCCGCATTTCCACCCCGAAGGGGCTGTCGGACGCCGCGATGCGGACGATCGCCTGGGCGCTGGCGGGAGTGGTCGTGCTGGCCATCCTGCTGTCCCTGGCGCCCTGGGTGATCGTCCAGACCCGGGTGGCGGCCGCCGAGGAGGCCATGTCGGCCCTGCGGATCCGGCTGGTCCAGGGGGGACGGTTCATCGGCTTCGAAAGCGGCGCCCTGCGACCGACCGGGGGAGCCGACTACCTGGTCCTGGGCGCCACGGGAACCTCCGAGGCGGGCGGCCCCCTGAACGATCCCTGGGGCAACCCCTACCGGGTGCGCTACCTGCTGGACAAGAGGTCCTACCTGCTGCGATCCGACGGGCCCGACGGGGAGGAAGGTCCCTGCAGGGGCGACGAACCCCAGGCGGACGACCTCTGCGTGCTGCTCGCCGGACGCTGACCTCGCCGGAACCCAAGAGCCAGGGCCAGGCCCGCCAGCACCAGGCATGCCGGTCCTGCGGCCGTGCCTCGACCGCCGGCACACCCGCCGCCCGCCCGCCCCACGGATTCCGGCAGGGCCCCGTCCCCGGCCGGGACGTCGGAGGCGCAGGCATCGTCGGCACCCGGAACCGTCGCGTCCCGCGCGTCCGCCCCTGCATCCGGGACGTCCGGGTCGGCCTGCAGGTCCGCGGGAACCGCAAGGTCCGGGCCCGCGTCGTCGGACGACGGCCCCTCGTCCAGGATCGCGATGTCCCCCACCGTCGCCGCGTCATCGTCCCCGTCGCCGACGGAGGCCCCGGGCGGCGTCGGGGTCCCGCAGAAGGCCAGCATCCGCTCCATCAGCAGGCCGGCCGCCCCCCGATCGACCACGGTTTCGAAGGGGAACCCCAGCAGGATCGACCGGCCCGCGCCCTGGTCCCGGGACACGCCGGCCACCGCCCCGCCGGCGTAGTGCAGGATGGAACGGGCCCCCGCCGCCGGCGCCAGGACATCGGGGTACTTCGCGTCGTACGTGCCCCCGGTCCCGTCGTCGAAGGCGAAGGCCGGAACCCCTTGCAAGGGACCGTCCGCAGCGGCGTCCACCTGACGGGTCCCGGCGTCATCGTCCACGAACGCGGCGCCCAGGCGATCGCCCAGGAAGGCCCGGTCGGAATCCGCCCCCAGGGCGCCCAGGTCCCAGGCCACCTCGGTCCCCGACGCCAGCAGGCATCCGCCCCGGTCCAGGAAGGCGGCCGCCCGGGCCTGCTCGGCATCCGACAGCGCCTCCGATTCCGACGACTCCCGACCCAGGATCCAGTCCACGACCCGGTAGGGTTCCAGGGAAACGTCCCCGTCCACGATCGCCTCGTTCGAGGCGCCGTCGAAGGCCCACCCGCCGGCCGCCGCCCCCGCGATCGCGCGCCCGTGGTCCACCGCGTAGTCGTGGTGGTTCGCATCCTCGCGGACCCACGCGTCCACCCGGTCGAACCCGTTGACCAACAGGACGTCGGCGGGCCCCCCATCGACCCGCCGGCGCGCCCCGACGGCCTCGGAGGCCGGCGATTCGCCGCCCTCGTTCAGGGACGACACCCGGACGAACACCGGCGTACCGTCCCCGGACGGGGGCAGCCCCAGCGAGGTTCCCTGGACCACGGTGCCCCCGTCGAAGCCCCGCCCGCCCAGGGCCACGTACACCCGGTATCCGCGGGCCGTCGGCACCGGGCGCCACGACGCCAGCAGGCTGCCCGCACCGTCGTTGCGCAGGGCCAGGTGCGTCGGAGGCTCGGGCGGAAACGGCGTGCCGGGCGCCAGGACGTCCTGGATCGCGCGCGCCACGCCCCGGGCCAGCAGGTGGCGGAACCGCGGGTCGTGGAGGCTGCGGTTGTCGGGGTATCGATGCCCCGGGGCAGCCGCCACGCCGTCGAAGAACGCGGCCTCCACCAGGAACCCCGGAATGCCGTCCAGGGGCCGCAGCTCCCCGAAGTTGGCCACCAGGTCGCCGCCGTCGTTCCAGGCCGGATCCCACTCTGCCCGCAGGTCCTGGACGATCCTGTCCTGGACGGACGACTGCAGGGCGGCGCTGCCCGGGGGCTGGTCGCAGGCCGCGGGGTCCAGCGGCTGCCAGCGGACGCCCGTCCCGCAGTTGTAGCGGTAAGTGGACGTGCCGCTGGAGGTCGTGGCGCCCCCGGCGTTGGCGTGCAGCGAAACGAACAGGTCGGCGCCGATCCCGTTGGCCCAGACAGGCCGCACGGTCACGTCGCCCTGGCCCTCGATGCCCGCGGCCCCTGCGAACGGCAGCCAGTGGACCGCCCCCATCTGCCACCGCGGCAGGCCCGTGGCGCCGTCGACCCCGCCTCCCAGGCGCACCGCGTCGGCGATGACGTAGCAGTCCCCCTGGGCGGGCGCCTCGACGACCACCGATGCCGGCCCCGCCTCGAACCACAACCGCGCCAGGTAGACCCACGTGGACCCGTCGCGCCGCTGGTCCACCTCGAAGTCGCTGCGGCCCCCGGCGTGGACGACGCCGAACCGCGCGTCCGGGCAGCGGTTCGGTCCCGCCGCATACCGCACCTGCACCCAGTAGTCGCCGGCAGCCGGGACCTCCACCGACCACACGGCAGCGCCGCCCGCAGGCGCGTGCAGCGCACGGTACGTTCCACCGTATCCCAGGCCCGCCGTGGCGCCGGCCTGCCACGGACCCTGCTCGGCATATCCCGCGTCACCGTCGTCCAGCACGACCTCGTGCGCCTGCCGGTCCAGTTCCCGCGCCACGTGGACCTTCGCTCCCGCCTGCCGCAGCAGGGGCACCAGATGGTCCGCGCACGTTTCAGCGTTCAGCAGATCCTCGACGATCGCGTCGCACCCGCCGCAGAAGTCCCACCGCCAGGGGTCGCGCTGGAAGGCGCCGTCGGCGATCAGCCATCCGTGGCCGGGACTGACGGCGATGTGGACGCCCTGCAGCGCCGAGCCCCAGGGGAAGGCCAGGGCCCGGGGGCTCCAGCCCGAAGCCGGCGGCTGGAACTCCTGCGCCGTCGCGACGGGACCGACCGCGACGACGGCAAGGACGATCGCGATGAACACGGCGCTCCGGCCTGCCACGGGATCCTCCGGTAGGGTGAGGGAAGTGTAGCGCGATCGCGTCGGTACCGGACCGCGGAAACGCCGTCCCCCCCTCGGCCATCCGTCCGCTCCGTGCTAGGATCACTCGACTTCGAAGCCGGACGGGCACCAGCCAGCGATGACGATCGCCCTCGCCACGACCCTGGTTCTGCTGGGGTTCCATGTCGTGCTGGCGCCGATGGCCTGCGTCCACGTCCTGCTGAACAAGCGCCAGCCCTACGCGGCCGCCCTGTGGTTCGTGATCGTGTCGGCCGTGCCCTTCTTCGGCCCGATGTTCTACTGGTTCTTCGGGATCAACCGCATCGCTCGGAAGGCCCGCCGGCGGATCAAGCCCGGGGCCCTGAAGGACGTAGGCCACATCCGGGTTCCCCCGGACCTGGAACCGCTGCGACGCGTCGGCGACACCGTGGCGCGGTATCCCCTGGTCAACGGGAACCGGATCGACCTGCTGGTGAACGGCGACGAAGCGTACCCGGCCATGCTGGCCGCCATCGAATCGGCGCGGCACAGCCTGGGCATCGTGTCGTACATCTTCGACGAGGACGACGTCGCGGAACGGTTCGCGACGGCACTGCGGGACGCCGCCAGCCGGGGCGTGGCCGTGCGGCTGCTGGTGGACGGCATGGGCGCCTGGGGCATGGGCCCGCGCCTGCGCCGCAGCCTGATGTCCACCGGGGGACGCGTGGCCGCCTTCTGGCCCCAGGGACGGTTCCTGAAGCACCCCAGCCTGAACCTGCGCAACCACCGCAAGATCCTGATCGCCGACGGCCGCCTGGGCTTCACGGGCGGGCTCAACGTCAGCGCCCGGCACGTGACGCAGGACGGCGACGCGTTCCCGAAATCCAGCGACGTGCATTTCCGCCTGGAGGGGCCCGTCGTCGAGCACCTGGCATCGACCTTCGCCGACGACTGGGAACTGGCCACCGGCGAGGTGCTCAAGGGCCCCGCATGGTTCCCGGACCTCGTGCCCACCGGGGACGTGGTTGCGCGCGGGATCGCGTCGGGCCCGGACCGCACGATGGGACGCCTCCACTCCCTGCTGCTGGGCGCGCTGCGGACCGCGCGCACGCGGGTGGACCTGATGTCGCCCTACTTCATCCCGGACCAGGCGATTCTGGAAGCCATGCGCACGGCCAGCCGCTCCGGGGTCCGCGTGCGGTTGATGCTGCCCCGGCGGGCCGACCACCGTTTCATGAACTGGGCCGCCCGGGCCTATCTGTGGGAGGTCGTCGAGGCCGGCGTGGAGGTCTACGAGGTCCTGCCCGAGTTCGTGCACGGCAAGCTGGCGGTGGTGGACGGCCAGTGGGTGATGTTCGGCTCGTCGAACCTGGACGCCCGCTCGTTCCGCCTGAACTTCGAGTTCAACGTCGAGGCCTACTCGGAAACCCTGGCCCAGCGCGTGCACGAATACCTGAACCACTACCGGGCGAGGGCCGAGCGCGTCACGATCCGCAGCCTGAAGGCCGAACCCGTGGGAGTGCGCCTGCGGAACGCCTTCGTCAAGCTGTTCTCGCCGTACCTGTGAAGCGGGTGCGCGGACCGGGCAGCCCTACTCGTAGTAGAACATCCCCATCCGATCGAACGTGATGGCGCCCAGGGCGTTCATGAGGATCGACACCGCGACGGCGACCAGGAACCAGCGTCCCATCTTCCGCCCGCCCACCGCCAGCATCACCAGCAGGTAGGGCAGGAAGTCCAGGCCGAAGCGGTAGCCGAACTGGGCCCAGCCCGTGTTCTGGTAGAACAGGTCGGGAATCGCCACGATCGCGGCCGTGATCGCCAGGTTGCGGGCGAAGGCGCCCCACGTCCTGGGCCACAGCAGGAACAGCAGGGCCGGCGTGGTCCAGGGCAGGCCCAGGCCGTGGCGCGTGATGTGGATGAACGGCACGTTCCCGTCGAATACCGGCGGGTTGGTGAAGGCCGCGGCCAGGTTCGCCTTCAGGAACCAGAACGAAAACAGCCCGTGGTCCCGGATGGACGCCCGCGTGCCGTTGGCCAGGAAGGTGTGGCCGAACTCCCCGAACGATTCGAACCGGGCGTCGTTGTAGGCCATCAGCGCGAACCCGACGGCCAGGATCGGGATCGAGAACACGATCCCCTTGCGGAGGATCGGCCCCCACCCCGGCCACCGCAGCCGGTCGCCGTCCCGCAGCATTTCCAGGGCGAAGAACGCCGCCGCGAAGGCGATCGGGGTCCGCGTGGCCAGGCCCAGGCCCAGCATCAGGCCGGCCCAGAACGGGTACCGCGCCTCGACGCTCAGCAGGATGTACGCCAGGTGCAGCGTCACGCCCACGATCAGCGCGCTGAACCAGACCTCGCCCCGGATGGACGAAAACAGGTTCACGGTCCCGAAGGTGAACAGGATCGCCAGCAGGACGTTTTCGCGCGTGGTGCGCGTCGATAGGCCCCGCGACCGCAGGTACTCCAGCAGCAGCAGGATCAGCATGGCGTTCAGGGCCGCGTTCAGGACCGTGAACAGCACGTCGTTGACGTCGTATCCCCAGATCAGGAAGGCGGGCATCATCGCGATGGCCGGGAACGGCGGGAACGACATGAAGTACTGCGTTTCGTCGCACTTTCGGGGCGGCGAACCGCAGTTCTTCGCGATGTCCAGTTCGGGGTCGATGATGCGCATCGTCCCGTCCAGTTCGCGGAAGCGGTGCTTCTGATCGCCCTGCTGGTCCCCCCACGGGAACACACCCTTGACCTGGGTGCCGTCCGTCAGCGTGATGATCCGCAGGGCGGCCCAGTCGTTCCAGCCCACGGCCTTCCCGCCCCCGTCCGTCAGGTGGCGGTCCACGGCGGCCTGCAGCCCCTGGGCGTCGTCGGGCCGCGACTGCTGGCCCCGGAAGCGCTTCGGCGTTTCAGTGTCGACGCGACCGTGCAGGAAGCTGTTGGCCAGGTCCAGGAAGTGGAAGTGGGGCGAGGGAGCCAGGATCTTGTCCCAGGAGAACAGCGCCAGGACGGCGGCGCTGCACGCGAACACCAGCAACGGCACGCGGACGCGCCGAACGAACGCCACCAGCCTCTCCACTGGGTCCTCCACGGCGGTCAAACCCCCCAAAAAGCGGCGGGAATATACCAGATGCCCGGGGCTTCTGCTATCCTTCGCCGGGTTGTTGGAACCCACTCGAACCGGCTTCGTCTCCGAGGAGGCACCTCCCCGATGCCCCTGATCTCGCTGCACGGCGTCAGCAAGCGCTACCAGGGCGGCATCGCGGCCCTGTCCGACATCACGTTCGACGTCGAGGAAGGCGAATTCCTTTTCCTGTCGGGGCCTTCGGGTGCAGGCAAGACGACGCTGCTGCGGCTGCTGCTGCGGATGGAGGTCGCGTCCCACGGGGATGTCCTGGCCTTCGGACGCAACCTGCGGGCCCTGCGGCGATCGGCCGTGCCCTTCCTGCGGCGCAACATCGGCGTGGTGTTCCAGGACTTCCGGCTGCTGCCGGAACGGACCGTGGCGGAAAACGTGGCGGTGGGCCTGCACGTGCTGGGCCTGTCGCGGCGGGACATCCGCCAGCGGGTCGAAAACGCCCTGTACGACCTGGCGATCGACCGGTACGCCGATCACTACCCCAGCATGCTGTCCGGCGGCGAGCAGCAGCGCGTTGCCATCGGGCGCGCGCTGGTGATGCACCCGGCCTTGATCCTGGCCGACGAGCCCACCGGCAACCTCGACTGGGAGTTGTCGAACGAAATCGTGCGGCTGTTCGAGGAATTGAACGCCAAGGGAACCACGGTGGTCATGGCCACCCACGATCGGTTCCTGCTGGACGCCTACCCCAGGCGGACGATCCTGCTGAACCGCGGAATGCTGATCGAGGACCGGGCGGCGCCAAAGCGCGCGAAGGGGGGCTGATCGATGGCCGGCAACGGTCCGAACGCCCTGCGGCAGGGGCTCCACCTCCTGGGCCAGGGATTCAAGGGCCTCACGGTGTCGCCGGGCCAGACGGTGGCCTGCGTGCTGTCGCTGGCGGTGGCCGGGTGCCTCGTGGTCCTGTCCGCCTCCTTCGGTTCCCTGACCGTGGACGTGCTGGACCGGGCGGGCCGCAGCGCGAAGGTCCTGGTGTACCTGAAGGACGAGGTTCCGGCCGAGCGCGTCCAGGACCTGATGACGCGGGTGGGCGCCCGCAGCGACGTCGAGGCGGTCGAGTACCTGACCCGCGAGCAGGACCGGGCGCACAACGCCGACCTGCTGCCGCGGGACGTCATGGCGACGCTCCCCGCGGAGGCGGTCCCGGGCCAGCACGGCCTGGAGGTCACGTTCCGGGCAGGGGCCGGCGGGACGGCGGGAATCGGGGCGCTGGCCTCGTTCCTGAAGGCACTGGAGGGCGTGGACGTGGTGGCCGAACCGCCGGTCGGATCGGGACGCCTGCGCGCCCTGGCCGCCGCGGTGGGCTTCCTGCGGACCGTGCTGATGATGCTGGCGGCCCTGCTGCTGGTGGGCACGCTGTTCTTCGTGGTCGGGACCCTGACGCGGACGATGGAGCGCCGGAAGGACGAAATGAACATCCTGCGCCTGCTGGGGGCGACGGACGCCTTCGTCCGGGCGCCCATCGTCATCCAGGGCGTCCTGCAGGGCGTCGCCGGCCTGGCCCTGGGCTCCATCGCCGCGATCCTGGTGTCCGGGGCGGTCAACGCGTGGCTTTCGGTGGAATTCGACGTCGCGGTGCGCCTGCCGGCCTGGCCGGGACGCGTGCTGCCCCTGGCCGTGGCCGGCGGGCTCCTGCTGGGGGTCGCCGGCGCCTTCATCGCCACGGCACGGCGGGAGGCGTAGGGCGTGAGGCGTGCGAATCGGATGCGCCCCGGGCGGCTGCCGGCCTTCGCAATCGCGTCCCTCTGGATTCTCGGCACCGTCCCGTCGATCGCCGCCCAGCCCCCCTCCCCCCTTCCCTCCGGTCCGCGCAGCCTGCCGGACCTGCTGAAGGCGGAGGCGTCCATCCTGGACACGCTGGACACCGCCGTGTTCGAGGCCCGTCGGGCCGAGTCCCAGATGAAGGCCGCGGAAACCGACCGGAAGGCCGCGGAAGCACGCATGGCGACGGCAGAATCCGCCCTGCGGTCGGCCCGGGGGCGGGAAGGCGAGGCACGGGCCCGGCTGCAGGCCACCCTGCGCCTGCACCGGACGGCCGAGCCCTTCGGATCGGCCGTGGTCCAGGTTCTGCTGGGTGACGACGAGGATCTGTCCCGGCGGGCGGCGCTGCTGGCCCGACTGTCGGCGCGGCAGGCCGCCGAGGTCGCCGCGATCACCGAGTCCGTGGCCGTCGCCGAATCCGCCGAGTTCCGGGCGGGCATCGAGCGGGCGGCAGCCTGGGCCCTGGCGCGGACCGGCCGGGACGCCCGGACGCGCCTGGACGAGGAAGTCGGCCTGCACCGGGCCCTCCTGGACGCCCTGGAACGGGACCGGTCCCTGCAGACCCGGCGCGCCGCCGAAATGACGGAGTCCGTTCGGCAGTTGGCGCGGACGATCGCCGAGCGACGCAGCGACCGGCCGGGGCCCGTCGATTTCGATCGCCTGAAGGGCCGCGTGAAGGTTCCCCTGGCCGGCGCCCGGGTCGCCGTCGCGTTCGGCGACGTGATCCACCCCGTGTTCAAGACCCGGACGCCCCACCCCGGCCTGACGATGGAGTTCCCCGGCGCCCAGTCCCGCAACATCCGGGTCGCGGCGTTCGGCCGTGTTGCCTGGGTCGGGCGGATGCGGGGCCTGGGGTCCACGGTCCTGGTCGACCACGCCTCGGGCTGGTTTTCGGTCTATGGCGGGCTGTCCGAGGTGAACCTGCCGGCAGGGACGGTCGTCCGGGAAGGCGACATCCTGGGCCGGGTGGCGCCGGGGCCCGGCGAGGCGGCGGTCCGCCTGTACTTCGAATTGCGCAAGGATGCCGAGGCGGTGGATCCGCGGCCCTACCTGGCGAAGTGAGGGTCGGCGTGGACCGCAGCGGCGCACTGGCGATCTGCGTGATCCTGGCCGCCGGATGCGCCACCGCGCCCGGGACCCGGACGATCCTGGACATCGAGGGCGCCGCCCCCCGGCCTCCCCAGGGCGAAGGCGCGTTCCCGACACCGACCCCGGACCGCCCCTGGGTCGCCATCGTCATCGACGACCTGGGCGACTCCCCGTCGGAACTCCGGCCGTTCCTGGACGTGCCCCTGCCCCTGTCCTTCGCGGTCCTGCCCACCGCGGCCCAGGCGCGGCAGGTCGCCCGCGGACTGGCGGACCTGGGCCGGGACGTCCTGGCCCACATTCCCATGGAACCCGCCGAACCGGGATTCGTCCTGCCCCGCGGAACGCTCCTCACGTCGATGGATCCGGCCGCGATCCGCACCGCCTCGGACCTGGCCCTGTCCCGCGTCCCCGGAGCGATCGGGGCCAACAACCACATGGGCTCCGCGTTCACCCGGTCCGCGGACGCCCTGCGCCCCTTCGTCGGGGCGTTGAAGGACCGGGGCCTGTTCTTCCTGGACAGCCGGACCGACCCGGCCACCGTCGCGGAGGACGTCGCGACGGCGGCCGGCGTGCCGGCCATCCGACGCGCGGTGTTCCTGGACAACGTGGACACCCCCGCGGCCATCGACGCCATGCTGGTCGCCCTGGAAACGATCGCCCTCACCCGGGGCTGCGCCGTCGCGATCGGCCATGGCCGCCCCGGGACCGCTGTTGCGCTGAAGCGCTACGCGACGAACCCCACCCGTGCCGTCGAGGTCGTGCCGGTATCCAGGCTGGTCGGTCGGGCGTGTGCGACGGGAGCGGTATTGCCCGGTGCAACGGCACCGGAGGAGCGGTAGCCCCGGGGGTCAGCGCCGACCGCCGAACCCTTCGGGGATGATCAGCAGGCACCGGAACGACCCCTCGCCTTCGCTGCGGGTCTGAAGGCCCGGGACCTCCTTCAACGCCATGTGGACCAGGCGCCGATCCTGGGCCGTCATCGAACTCAACCGGACGACCTTGCGCGTGGCCAGCGCCTTTTCGCCCAGCCTCCGCGCCAGTTCCCCCAGGACCTCTTCGCGCTTGTCGCGGAAGCCCTCGGCGTCCAGCACGATCAGCTTCCGGCCTTCGGGGAAGCGGTTGACGATCTTGTTGACCAGGAACTGCAGGGCGGACAGCAGCTCGCCGTCACGGCCCACCAGGTCCTCGCCCTCGGTGGAGCGGATGTTCAGCAGGATTTCCTCGTCGGTTTCCTTGACCACGATCTCGGCCGGCATCTCCAGGCGGTCCAGCAGGCCCATCAGGACCTCCTTCGCCCGGGGGCCCTTCATCTCGGCCGGCTCCACGGGTCCGCGCGGCGCCTCGGACTGCGGCGCCGCTTCCCCGGACTCGGACCGGTAGGCAGCCACGCGTGCCGCCGCCGCGTCGGAGTTCGTCGGCGCCTCGTCCGCGCCCGGGCCGCCCATGGTCCGCCGCAGGCCCGTGTCCCCGGGACCCGGGACGAATTCCTTGCGGTAGACCAGCTGCGCCGCGTTTTCCGGAACGCGCACGCGGATCCGGACCATCTTCCCGAACAGCCCGAAGATGCCCGTTTCGTGGGCCATGACCTCCCAGGTCATCTCCGCGATGTTGACGCCCAGTTCCTGCGAGGCCTTCAGCAAGGCCTCCTCTTCCGACCGGCCCTCGAATTCCGCTTCCTTCATGACTCCCCTCCGGCTGGTCCCCCTGCCTCGCCTACTTCGCCGGGACCGGCATCGTTCGCCGGTTCATCCACAACTGGTGCGCGAGCGACAGCACGGTGTTGACCAGGATGTAGAACACCAGCCCGGACGGCAGGAACAGCATGAACGTCGTGAACATGATGGGCATCATCCACAACATCACCTTGGCCTGGGCGGGATCGCCCGCCGTCGGGGTCATCTTCTGCTGCAGGAACGTCAGTCCGCCCAGCAGCAGCGGCAAAACGAAGTAGGGATCATGGGCCGACAGATCGCGGATCCACAGGAACAGCGGCGCCTGGTACAGGTCCACGGCCCCGTAGATCGTGCGGTACAGGGCGATCCAGACCGGCATCTGCAGCAGCATCGGCAGGCAGCCGCCCATCGGGTTGACCTTTTCCCGCTTGTACAGGTCCATCGTGGCCGTGTTCAGGCCCGCCTTGTCGTCCTTGAACTTCTCCTTCAGGGCGTCGATCTTGGGCTTCAGGTCCGCCATGCGCCGCATCTGGACCATGCTCTTCTGGGTCCAGTACAGCGTCAGGGCCTTGACCAGCAGCGTCAGAAAGATGATGGCCAGGCCCCACGACGGCACGATGCTGTAGGACAGGCGCAGGATCCACAGCATGGGCTTGGCCAGGATGCCCAGCACCCAGAAGTCGATGGTATCGTCGAAGCCCGGGCCCGCCGCCTTCAGGGCGTCCAGATCCTTGGGCCCCACGAACGCCGTGAACTGGAACGTCCGGGCGCGCCGGGACAGCAGCGCCTTCTTGGCCGCCGCCGCCTCGTCGCCCTTGCCCTCCACCGACACCTTGTCGATGGCGATGATGTCCTCGCCGCCCGCCAGGCCCAGCAGCGCTTCGGCCCGGCTGCAGGGAATGCGGCCCGCAAAGGCCCCCGTCGGCATCAGCCAGTCCGGCAGGCACGCCTCGGGTCCGGCCTTCAGGGTGAAGGGCTTGCCCTCGGTATCCCCCCACTGCAGCATCGTGTTCAGGACGCCGGACCGGTCACCGGCCGCCAGGCACTGGGACGGAAGGTCCGCGGCCGGCTGCACGGCCATCAGGAAGTACCGCGAGTTGATGCCGGCGAACCCGACGGCGCCGGTGCCCTCGAAGTTGGATTGCTCCATCAACTTCTCGCGGGGCTTTTTTTCCAGCTTGCCGCCGGCGTAGCAGACGGCCTCCTTGAGGTCCGGAGGCGCCGAAAACATCGACTGGCCGCACTGGCCGCCGGACGCCGTCGGCGGTTCCCAGGCCGGGATCATGACGCGCATCCGCCCGGTGACGACGCCGTCGCCCACGTTGACGATCCGCACCGAGGATTCGATGAGGTAGTCGTCCACCAGGCGATACTTGCGCTCGATGAAGACCGTGCTGGTATCCGTGGCCGGATCCGGCCACACCAGGGTCACGGCGCCGACCGTCCGCGACACCACCGTGAACACCGGGTCCCGGGCGAAGGTCGTCCAGAGGTCGCCGGTCACGGAGGGGTGAGTGGGGTCCTTCTTGAGGATGCGGGTGACCTGGGGCCCCCTCAGTTCCTCGAAGTTCAGGGACAGCGGGTAGAACTGGGGATCCCAGGTGGACACCATGTCCAGCGGTCCGGCCAGACGCTTTTCGGCCGGGGGCTGGATGGAACCGACCACGGGCCCCTTGTCGATCTGGGCGAACTGTTCGTCCAGCAGCAGGAACGACCGCAGGGCGCCCTGCCACGTCGAGATCTCGGCGATCGAGCGACCGGCGGCCGACAGCTTGACGACCTCCTCGCCGTCGAACAGCCTGACGGGCTGGTCGGCCCGGGCGGCCGGTGCCATCGCGAACAGCGCCACCAGCGCCAGAACGTGCATCACGAGCCGGGAAGGCGTCCTCATCGTACGTTCACCTCTCATGGGACCCGGGCACCGGATCCCAGCCCCCCGGATTTCCGGGGTGGCATCGCATCAGCCTGCGAACACCGAGGTACAGGCCGCGGAACAGGCCATGGGTCCGCAGGGCCGTCTGCATGTAGTCGGAACACGTCGGTTGGAAGCGGCATGCCGGCGGGAGGAACGGGGACACGAAGGCCCGGTACAGGCCGACGAGCAACGCCAACGCCTCAGCGGGGAGCCGAACCGCCCGGTCCATCCAGCGCTTCGAGGCGGAGGAGGGCATCGCGCAACTCCCGTTCGACGGCGGCCAGTCCCGGGGCGATCCGACGGGTCCGGTCCACTTGCGGCCGCCCAGCGCCTTGGCTGCGGGGCGCGCCCTCGGGAACCGGGGCCGACTTGACCACCACGACCAGATCCACCGGGCGCAACCGATCCTTCAGCGACAGGCGGAACGCTGCGCGCAACAGGCGTTTCCACCGGTTGCGACAGACGGCCACGCCCACCTTGCGACTGACCGCCAGGCCGAGCCGCGGGCCTTCGCCCTCGCCTTTCGCCAGAAAGAGGATGAGGTTGCGGCTGTGGACCCGGCGCCCCTGCCGCATGACGCGGTCGAAGTCCCGGCTCACAAGGATCCGGCTTTCCCTTCCGAATGCCGGCACCCACTCATCCCCCGGTCGAAAGACGTGACGTCACTTCCCGGGAATCGTGGGAATCAGCACCTTGCGACCCTTCGCCCGACGGTTGGCCAGGATCTTGCGACCGCTCCGGGTGGCCATGCGCGCCCGGAACCCGTGCGTGCGCAGCCGCTTGATCCTGCTGGGCTGGTACGTTCTCTTCATCGTCGTTCCCTGGTAATGCGGGGCCCCGATTGGCCCCGACGCGTTGATCGGTTTCCCCGGGGCAAGCCTATGCCCGCGGCGGGCGATGATTGTAGGATGGTTCCCTTGGAAGTCAATGGGGAATCACAGTGCCTTGACGCACCGCCCCCCGATACCCGCGTACCGTCCCGCCGGATCCTGGCTGCTGCGCGCCGAGGCGCGGAGGAAGGTGCTGGCCGAGTAGAAGGCGCCGCCCCGGACCACCCGCCAGGTGCCGGCAGGAGCGATCCAGGCGCTGCCGTCGGACGGCGCCCCGGTGTACTGGTCGTGATACCAGTCGCCGCACCACTCCCAGACGTTCCCGCCCATGTCCAGGCTCCCCGACCACGACGCGCCGGACACCCGCGAGCCTACCGGCGACGTCCCGCTGCACCCGAAGGTCGCGCAGGGATTGCACGCCCAGGGCCTGGCCAGGTCTCCCTGCTCGTCGAACACCGCCGCGTCGTTCGCGCACAACGGTTCCGGGGCGGCCCCCCACGGATACTTCCGGTGCGTCGGGCCCGTCGCCGCGAACTCCCATTCCGCCTCGGTCGGCAGCCGTCCCCCCAGCCAGGCGCAGACGGCGCCGGCCTGGTCCCAGGTCAGGCCGTTTTGCGGGTGCGCGCCCATGTCGTAGGCAGACAGGTTCACGGCCCAGCCGGCCGCGTCCCAGTCCGCCGCGGACGGGGGCGTACACGTCGCGGGCGACGCCGCCTGGCAGGCTTCGTACGTCAGCACCGGCACCTCGGTCTTCCCGATCAGGTACCCGGCCGCGAACGTCACGGTGCGGTTCGGCTCCTCGTCGGCCAGGTGCCCCGCCTCGCCCGCAGGGGACCCCATGATGAACGCGCCCGCGGGCACGAGGATCCAGACGTCCCACTGCCTCCAACCCGTCGTATCCAGGTTCGCGTACTCGCAGCGCCCCTGGGCGTTCACCGAGGCGCCATAGCCGGCCAGGACCGGGCAGCCGTCCACCACGGGGCTCCAGGCCGTCGGGCGCAGGGAGGCCAGGCAGATTTCGTTCGCGTCGGCCGGGTTCGACTGCCCGTCGCCCCAGCAGGCACCGTCGATCCGGCAGTAGCCTGCCTGGAGGGAGTTCAGGCACCCTGCGCTGCCCCCGCAGGAGTCCGTCGTGCAAGCCAGGCCGTCGTTGCAGGAGACGCCTTCGTCCGACGTCCCGTCGCAGTTGTCGTCCAGGCCGTTGCAGGTTTCCGCCGAAGGCTGCGCGTTCTGCACGCACGTCACGCCGCCGCCCTGGCAGGCCGTCGTCCCCGCCGCGCAGGCGCCCAGCAGCCCCGTGCTGCAGGCGATGCCCCCGCCCGGGTTGCCGTTGTCCACCGCACCGTTGCAGTCGTCGTCCACGCCGTTGCAGGCTTCGTTCGAAGGTTGCACGTCCTGCACGCACGCCACCGCGCCGGCCAGGCACGCCGTCGTCCCCGCCGCACAGGCGCCCTGGAGTCCCGTGTCGCATCCCACGCCGCCGCCGGGGTTGCCGTTGTCCACGGCACCATCGCAGTCGTCGTCCACGCCGTTGCAGGTTTCCACCGATGGCAGCGCGTTCTGCACGCACGCCACGCCGCCGCCCTGGCAGGCCGTCGTCCCCGCCGCGCAGGCGCCCTGAAGCCCCGTGTCGCACCCCACGCCGCCGCCGGGGTTGCCGTTGTCCACCGCGCTGTTGCAGTCGTCGTCCACGCCGTTGCAGGCCTCCACCGATGGCTGCACGTTCTGCACGCACGCCACGTCGCCGCCCTGGCAGGCCGTCGTCCCCGCCGCGCAGGCCCCCTGGAGCCCCGTGTCGCACCCCACGCCCCCGCCGGGGTTGCTGTTGTCCACCGCGCCGTCGCAGTCGTCGTCCACGCCGTCGCAGGTTTCCATCGAAGGCTGCACGTTCTGCGCGCACCTCACGGTGCCGCCCTGGCAGACCGTCGTCCCCACCGCGCAGGCGCCCTGAAGCCCCGTGTCGCACCCCACGCCGCCGCCGGGATCGCCGTTGTCCGTTCCCCCGGTGCAGTCGTCGTCCACGCCGTTGCAGGTTTCCGCCGATGGCAGCACGTTCTGCACGCACGCCACGCCGCCGCCCTGGCAGGCCGTCGTCCCCGCCGCGCAGGCGCCCTGAAGCCCCGTGTCGCACCCCACGCCGCCGCCGGGGTCGCCTTCGTCCGCGCCCCCGGCGCAGTCGTCGTCGATCCCGTTGCAGGACTCGACGGCAGGCTCCCTCGCGCTGCACTCCGCGACGCACGTCCGCGTCCCCGTGCAGGTCCCCGCCACGTTCACCCGCGCGCAGGGCATCACGACGTCCTGGAACTCCGGAAGGCAGGGACATTCCGCGCCCCCCGAGGGCCTGCACTGCCGCGTTCCGTCCCCCGGGTCCACGCACTCGGTCCCATCCGGGCACCCGGCCCCGTCCAGGCACGCCACGCCGCAGTACCGTCCCAGCGCGCCCCGGTCCACGCATCGCTGGCCGCTTCCGGCCAGGCCCGCGGGTACGCAGTCCCCGTCCACCGAGCACGGGCGGCACAACAGCGCGAAGGGATCCGGCCCCGCGTCGGCATCCGGCACGACGTCGGCCTCCACGTCCGCATCCGGCGCACCGGGGTCCGCCCCTTCGTCCCCGTCGGGATCTCCCGGATCCCCCGCCTCCGCTCCCGGATCGCCCCCACCCGCCTCGTCGACACCGCCCGCCTCGTCGACGCCGGTTTCGTCCAGTCCCGTCGGGTCATCCGTCCCGTCGTCGACCGCTTCCGCCTCCGTCAGGTCTGCCGCATCCCCCCCGTCCCCCGGGTCCGCCCCGGGATCCTGTTCGGCGACATCCTTTCCCGGGTCCCAGCCCTCGTCGGCAGGCACATCGGCCAGCAGATCTTCGGGAAACACGACCTCTGCCGGTCCCGGATCGGGATCCGAGGTCCCCGACGTCCCCTCGCACCCCACGGCAACGCCTACTCCCGCCAGCAGCACGAACGTCACGAAGCGACGCATGATCGCCTCCCTTGGAACGCGCACGAGGCGGCCCAGGCTCGGGCGCCTGCACGCTCGGGCGAACCCCTCTAGCCAGCCAAACACGGACTGATGACGTCCTCAGGATAGATCAAACGCATCCGAAAACTCCCATCCCCGAGGCCGGAAACCGCGCCCGGCGGGCACCCCTCGATGCGCTCGCCGGACAGACGGTTTTCCCCCGGGGTGGGCAGGAAGCGGACGCAGGGTGCGGACACGGATTCGCGGGCACAGGGTCCCGCAGGTCAGTCGCAGTGGCAGCAGTCGTCCCCGCGCAGTCCTTCCACGCCCTCCTTGATCAGCCAGGGCACCATCAACAGACCGGCCACCGGGTCGGCCCACCACCAGCCTGCCAGCGCGTTGGCGCCCAGGCCCAGCAGCAGCGCGAACGAAAGGTACGCGCACGCCAGTGTTTCCCGGGCTTCGGCCCGCAGCGACGCGCTCCCGATGGCCGCCGCCGCCCGCAACTTGCCCCAGGCGATGACCGGCATGATCACCAGCGACGCGATCGCTAGCGCGATCCCCACGACGCTCTCGTCCGGATGCTCGCCTCCCCAGAGGGCGTGGCCGGCCTCGATCACGACGTAGATTGCCAGCGCGACGAACGTCGCCCCGATGAATCGCCGCACCTTTCGTTCCGAACTCTCCACCGTTCGACAGTCGGCCCCCCGGGCCTCGACGCCCAGGCGCCACAGCAGCGCCCCGGCCGCCGCGCACTCGATCACGCTGTCCAGGCCGAAGCCCACCAGCGCGATGCTGCCCGCGGCCACCCCCGCCGAAACCGCGACCGCCGCTTCCACAACGTTGTAGGCCATCGTCCCGACGACCAGGCGCCGGGCGATCCGGCGCCACCGTTCCCGCTGCAGATCCATCCCGTCCTCCTCTACCCCGACACTCGCCAGCATCCCTTCAACCTACCGCCCCAGCCTGGACTCCACGCTGGCGATCTTGTCCGCCATGTGCTGCGGACGGTCCGTGCGCGTCCCCGCCTGCAGCACCGTGTGGACCCGGGGCACGCCCATCCCGTGGAGGGTTTCGTGGCAGGTCCGGATCGCCTCCATCACCTCGTCCCAGTCGCCCTCGATGCCCGTGCCGTTGGCATGCAGCGCGTAGGTCAACCCGGTTCGCTCCAGCACCCTCTCCACTTCCGCGATGTAGGGCGACAGCGAGATCCCTGTCCCCAGGGGCACGATCGTGAAATCGACGATGACATGCATGGGTTGTCTCCTCCCCGATGTCCCCAGCATACCCCACCGCCCCACGCACCGGGCCGCAGCGCGCGACAACATGCCGACGGCACCGGCGAATGGAAGGATCCCTGGCTGTCTACCGTCTGCTGCAGCGGGTGCTGCAGTCGGGCGAACCCATGATCATCGAGCGAAAAGGGCACCGCCTGCGCATCGTGCCGGAGGCCCCGCCGTCCCGCCTCGCCAGGCTCACGCCGCACCCCGACTTCATTCGGGGCGACCCGGACGACCTGATCCACATGGACTGGTCGAGGGGCTGAAGCCTCTTTCCCGGGTATATCTGGAAGGCCCCAACCCCGCCCCACATCCCTCGCCCCATCCCCCTCCCAACCCCCGCCAACCCGCCATCCCCCGGCCGGTCCCGCGGGGGGGGCTGCGGAGGGCACTTTGGAGGACCACCGGGACCCGACGGGAGGCCGCCGACCCGTTCGCCCGCAGGGCGGCGCGGCCCACTGTTTGAGGCTCCGCAGGAGCCGAGTCTGGGCCGCGAGGGACGGCGGCCCCCAGTCGGGTGGGGGGGCACCGGATGGGCCCGCAGCGGCCCCCCCGCGGGACCGGCACACGACAATCGTTCCTGCCTGGCCTTGGAATCTACAGAAGTCGAACGGCGGGCGGGCGGGCGGTCAGTACGAAATCCCGAACACGACCTGCGTATCGGTCGGCTGCCCGGTGAACATGCACGTCCCCATGACCTTGTCCTGGGCAAACGGGATGCACCGCACGGTCGCCTTCGTCTCGGTCTTGATCTGCGCCTCGACGTCCTTGTTCGGGATGAAGTGGCACCGCAGGAAGCCCTTGTCGCCCTTCTCGAAGAAGGCCTTCAGTTCGGCGTAGGTGGCGACCGTCGTGATGTTGGCGTCCCGGAACGCCAGCGCCCGGGCGAACAGCGCCTTCTGCATCGCGTCCAGCTTCGCGTCCAGCCACGCCCGCGTCAGGTCCCCCACCGCGACGAATTCCTTGGTCCCGTCCAGCCGCGACTTCACGACCACCTGGCCCGCGTCGCAGTCCCGGGGACCCACTTCGATGCGCAACGGCGCGCCGCGCTGCTCCCAGAAGTAGTGCTTTTCGCCCGGCCGCATCTGGTCGCGCTTGTCCACCACGATGGCCTGGGCCGTCCGTTCGTTATAGAAGTACTGCGCCACCTGCCCGCTGCCCAGGCGCTGGTCCGACGCCGCGACTTCCTCCGCGCCCAGCAGGCCCGTCAGTGCCTGGCCGATGAACGCCAGCACCTTCGCCTTTTCGTCCTCGTTCCGGAAGATCGGGATGATCGCGGCCAGCGTCGGCGCCACGCGCGGCGGCAGCACCAGGCCCTCGTCGTCGCTGTGCGCCATGATCATCGCGCCGATCAGCCGCGTGCTGACGCCCCACGACGTCGTCCACACGTTCTGGATCTTCTGGTCGCGCCCCTCGAAACGGATCTCGAAGGCCTTGCTGAAGTTCTGCCCCAGGTTGTGGGACGTGCCCATCTGCAGCGCCTTCCCGTCCTGCATCATGCCCTCGATGCAGTAGGTCCGGACCGCGCCCGCGAACTTCTCGCTGTCGGTCTTCTGGCCCAGCAGCACCGGCACCGCCAGCACGTCCTCGGCGAACTGCCGGTAGCACTCCAGCATCCGCATCGTTTCTTCTTCCGCTTCCTCGGCGGTTTCGTGGGCCGTGTGGCCTTCCTGCCACAGGAACTCCATCGTCCGCAGGAACAGGCGCGTCCGGCGCTCCCAGCGGACCACGTTGGCCCACTGGTTGATCAGCACCGGCAGGTCGCGCCACGAGTGGATCCACTGGCTGTACATGTGCCCGATGATCGTTTCCGACGTCGGGCGGATGACCAGGGGCTCCTCCAGTTTCTCGCCGCCGCCGTGGGTCACCACCGCGCACTCCGGCGCGAAGCCCTCCACGTGCTCGGCTTCCTTCCGCATGAAGGATTCCGGGATCAGCAGCGGGAAGTAGGCGTTCACGTGCCCCAGGGCCTTGAAGCGACGGTCCAGTTCACGCTGGAAGCCCTCCCACAGGGCGTAGCCCAGCGGCCGGATGACCATGCACCCGCGGACGGGGGCGTAGTCGGCCAGTTCCGCCGCGGCGATGACGTCCAGGTACCACTGCGAGTAGTCCTTCTCGCGGGTCGTGATGTTCTTGGCCATGGGGGTGTCCTCCAGGTGAAGGGAAGGATGCGGGCGACGCAGGGCGATCAGGTTCCGGCCGAGTACTCGTCGCGGTAGCGGATCTGCTCGGCCGTCAGCACGTCCAGTTCGATGCCCATCGTCCCCAGCTTCAGGCCGGCGATTTCCTGGTCCTGGCTTTCCGGGATGTCGTAGACCATCGGGGTCATCGTCTTCCCTTCGTTGGCCAGGCGGATCATCGACAGGAACTGGTTCGCGAAGGACATGTCCATGACTTCCGACGGGTGGCCCTCGGCCGCGGCCAGGTTCACCAGGCGCCCCTGGGCCAGGATGAAGATCTTCCGGCCGTCGGGAGTGACGTATTCCTCGTTGTTCGCGCGGATTTCCCGCTTGCTGACCTTGTAGCCTTCCAGCTGCTCGATGTTGATCTCGCAGTCGTAGTGGCCGGTGTTGCAGACGATCGCGCCGTCCTTCATCGACTGGAAGTGGCGGTCCACGATGACGTCCTTCATCCCCGTCGCGGTGATGAAGATGTCGCCCATGCGCGCGGCCTGGTCCATCCGGGCGACTTCGAAGCCGTCCAGATTCGCCTTCAGGGCGGCGATGGCGTCCACTTCCGTGACGATCACGCGCGCGCCCAGCCCGCGGGCCCGCATCGCGCAGCCCTTGCCGCAGTGGCCGTAGCCGGCGACGACGAAGACCTTGCCGGCCAGCAGCACGGCGGTCGAGCGCAGGATGCCGTCGATCGACGACTGGCCCGTGCCGTACACGTTGTCGAAGTCCCACTTCGTTTCCGCGTCGTTGACCGCGATGACCGGGTACTTCAGCGCGCCCGCCGCGGCCATGGCCCGCAGGCGGTGCACGCCGGTGGTCGTTTCTTCCGTGCCGCCGGTGATCCGGTGGCAGCGGTCGGCGTATTCCTTGTGGAACGTGAAGATCAGGTCCGCGCCGTCATCCAGCGTCAGGTCCGGATCCAGTTCGATGGTCTTGCGGATGCACCAGTAGAACTCCTCGCGGTCCAGGCCGCGCCACGCGAACATCGGCACGCCCTCGGCGGCCAACTGGGCGGCGACGTCGTCCTGCGTGGACAGCGGGTTGCAGCCGGACCACGCCAGGTCGGCGCCGGCGGCGATCAGGGTGCGGATGAGGACCGCGGTTTCCTTCGTCACGTGCAGGCAGCCCGCGATCCGGTGGCCCTTCAAGGGCTGCGTCGCCGCGAACTTCTTGCGCAAGGCCATCATGACCGGCATGCGGGATTCGGCCCATTCGATCTTCCGGAGACCTTCGGGGGCCAGGGAAATATCACGAACCTTGTGGGTGGCGCCTTCGGACTGCATCGGGTTCCTCCCTGGTTGACGGCGGGACAGCGAACGGCTAGGTTCGTCGCGGCCCGCTCAAGGCGGCGGAATCGTAAGCGATGGCCCGGGACCTGTCAAACGCGCGGACGTGTCCGGAACAGGGTGTCACGGTACTCCTTGCCCTGGGCTCCAACCTCGGGGATCGGCGCGCGCTGCTGCGGGAGGGAACGCGACGGCTGTCGGCCGGCGGCGACCTGATCGTGGAAGCCGCATCGGCCCTGTACGCCAGCGCACCCGTGGACGCCGACGGCGGGGAGTTCCTGAACGCGGTGATTCGCGTTCGGACCTCGCTGGCGCCGGCCGAGGTCCTGCGGCGCGCCAAGGCCATCGAGCGGGACCTGGGCCGCACCGGTCAGCAGGGGGACGCCCGGCCGCTGGACGTGGACGTGCTGTACTTCGGCGACGGCGCGACGACCGCGCCCGACCTGGTCGTGCCCCACCCCCGGCGCCTGGACCGCCCCTTCGTGCTGGTCCCGCTGCTGGAGGTCTGCGGCACGATGCCCGAGCCGGGGACGAACCGTACCATCGCCGATTCCGTCGCGGACCTCGCGGCGGCCGGACGCGGAACCCTGCGCCGGGTCGAAGGACCGTCGTGGCTGGACGGGATGGAATAGGAACCCTCAACAACCGGGAGGTCGCAAAGGTGGCAGACAGGATCGCGGTCCGGTGGGGTTTTGTGGTTTCGGCGTGCCTGATCCTGGCGGGGTGCGGCCGTGAGCGGGAGATCGTGCCGCTGCCCGAGGCCCCCGGACCGGCGTCCAAGGTCGCGCTGTCGCCCCTGGAACTGAAGGATGTCGAGGCCTTCGACCGCCTGGACCGACGGATCCTGGCCTCGGGCGGCCCCGCGGAACTGGTGAAGGTGTATGACGACCTGGCCCGGGTGGCCGGGAACGACCCCCGGGTCCTGGTGCGCGGGGCCCTGGCCGCCCTGGCCGCCGACCCCAAGGAACAGGGACCGCTGGTCGTCGAAGGCGTGCTGACGCGCCTGGCGACCGAGGCGCCGGGGAACGCCGACGCCGCCTGGCTGGCCCTCCGGATGGCCCGTCTGCGCCTGGCCCCCGGGGGCACGCCGCTGAAGGCCACCTCCGATTCGGGGGCCGACGCCCTCAGGACCCTGGCCACGAACGCCACGGCCTTCGCCGCCGCAAATCCCGCCTGGAAGGGGCCCTTCGGCGCCGGGGCCGCCGATGCGACCCGCACCGCCGCGGACGCGGACGCCGCCGTTGTCGCCTGGGAGGCCGCGAAGGCCGCCGCCCCGGCGACCGACGCAGCGACGACGCCTGCCGCCGAGGGGGGCGCCCGTGGTCCCGCCAACTGACTTGAAGCCCACCACCGGCCCCTCGTGGGTTCCGCGGCTGGCCCTGGGCCTGGCACTGGGGCTCCTGACGTTCCTGGCCTTCGGGCTGTGGGCGGACCTGGGCCGCCTGGGCGACGCCGCGTCGCGCTTCGCCTGGGCCTGGATGCTGCCGGTCCTGGCCCTTTCCCTGGCGAACTACGGTCTGCGCTTCCTGCGCTGGCAGATCTACCTGCGCGCCGCGCGAATCGACGTACCGACGGGGTTTTCGGCCGGCGTGTTCGCCTCGGGCCTCGCCATGTCCATCACGCCCGGGAAGCTGGGCGAAATCCTCAAGACCGCACTGCTGAAGGACGGCGCCGGGGTCTCGGCCGCGCGATCCTTCCCGGTGGTCGTGACCGAGCGCCTGTCCGACCTGGTGGCGGTCCTGGCCCTGACCTGCGTGGGCCTGGCCGCGGGCCTGGGCAACACCGGGGTTCTGCTGGCGGGCGCGGGCCTGACCGTCGCGATGTTCCTGGTGCTGGCCACGGGACCGGGGACGCGCCTGACCTTCCGGGCGTTCGCGATCCTGGCCCGGCGCAAACTGCCCGAGGAGGCCTTCGCCGAGGCCCGGGAAACCCAGCGGCGCCTGTGGGCCCCCGTGCCCCTGATCGCCGGCATGCTCCTGGGAACCCTGGCGTGGTTCGCCGAGGCCGCCGGCCTGTACGTCGTGGTTTCGGCTTTCCCGGAAGGGGCACTGGGCCTTGCTCCGGCCGTTTTCATCTATGCCCTGGGGACGCTGGCCGGGGCCCTGTCGTTCCTGCCGGGGGGCCTGGTGGCCACGGAAGCGACCCTGGCGGTCCTGCTGGCGGCCCAGGGGTTCCCGGGCGTGGACCCGGCGACCGCCGACGCCCTCGCCGTGGCATCGACCCTCCTCATCCGCCTGGCGACCCTGTGGTTCGCCGTGGGACTGGGCGGCTTGGGCCTGATCTGGCTGGGAGCCCGGCGGAAGGCGTCACGCTCCTGACGGCATGCCGCAGGAACGGAAAAACCGTTTGCCCCATCCGGGGGTTCCCGGTATGATCCGCCGGATTTTGCCCGTTGCAAGGGATGAGGTCAGCGATGATCAAAGCGTCGAAAACGATTGCCGCACTCGTGATCAGTTGCTTCGCGTCCGTCGCGATTGCCCAGGAACCGGCCCCCGCCGTTGACCCTGGCGCAGCGCCGGCGGCCGCCACCGAGCCGGCTCCCGCAAAGGGCGACGCCGCGAAAGCCAGCGAGGCCTCCAAGAACGGGAACGGGGACGAAATCCCCGAAGCCGTCCTGGCCCTCACCGGCGGCGCCTCGACGGCGAAGCGCAAGACCCCGTTCGGCGTGAACGTCCTGCTGGAGCAGTCCCTGGGCATCGGCACGTTCGTGGCGGACAAGTACGGCCGGAATCCCTACTACGGCTACACCCTGCAGATCCGCCCCCGGTACTACTTCACGAACCACTTCTTCGCCGAACTGGCCTTCGCGCTGACCGGCGAACTGACGACGTCCTACACGACCTCCACGACCAGCAAGCGCCAGGTCATGCCCACGGACCTGACGCTGCTGCTCAAGTACAGCAACGCCTACAAGATCCCGGTCCTGGGCATCAACATCTCCCCGTTCGTCCGCCTGGGCGCGCCCACGTCCTACGAAAGCCGCTACCGCAACCTGTACCTGTCCACGGCGGCCGGCTTCAACCTGACGCGGATGTTCGGGCAGCACGTGCTGGTGGACTACCTCTTCCGTTTCAACAAGAACTGGAACAAGACCGCCCAGCCGACCATCAGCGGCGGCCAGATCGCCCTGTCCCGTCGGCGCGGCGCCGAGGATCTGGGCGGCGGCGAGGTGATCAACGGCCTCGACAACAACACCTCCTTCTCGGTCTACAACGCCCTCACCGGCTCGTTCATCATCAACGACCAGTGGTCGATCACCCTCCAGTTGGCCCTGCAGAGTTCGTGGACGTACCTGAGCATCCCGAAGGACCAGTTCTCGGCCCCGGACGCCAAGGCCGGTCGCGGCCAGCGGGACAAGACCTTCGGCGTGTTGGACCTGACGTACCAGCCCTGGGAGAACTTCGGATTCTCGCTGGGCCTGTCGTCGGCCCAGCCGGCCAAGACCGCGGACAACAAGAGCTTCCGTTTCCCCTTCTTCGATTTCTCGTCGGAAGGGAACAACTACACGACCGTCTACTTCGACATCTTCGCGAACTACTAGTCGGGACCGACGCGTAGCGCGGTCCCGACAGGCTCGCATGGTGCGGACGGGCTTCGCCCGCCTCACACGCTCACCCGGCCTCCCCTTTCGACATCGTGGTCTGCAATGTACGGCGCGGGGGAGTTCGCGGACAGGCTTTGCCTGCCGCGAAAGGGGTCGGGTTTGTTGGGGTGCTGGGATGGAGTTTGCCGGGGAAGGAAGAGTCGCTACATCGTCGTCATGATCTCGGCCACCTGACCCACCGCCCAGTCCACCTGGTCTTTCGTGATGGTCAGCGGCGGGGCGAAGCGGATCACGTCGTCGTGGGTTTCCTTGCACAGCAGGCCGCGCTGCATCAGGGCCTCGCAGAAGCGGCGGGCGCCCCCGGCCGACTTGTGCAGCACCATCCCGATGAACAGGCCGCGGCCGCGGACCTCCTGGATGTGCGGCGACCGGATTTCCCCCAGGCGCTCCAGCAGGTACGCGCCCAGTTCGGCGGACCGCTCGACCAGCTTCTCCTCGTCCAGCACCCGCAGGGCCTCCCGGGCGATGGCACAGGCCAGGGGATTCCCGCCGAACGTCGAGCCGTGCTCGCCGGGCAGGAAGAGGCCCAGGACCTCGGGACTGCCCACCACCGCGGACACCGGGTAGATGCCGCCGCCCAGGGCCTTGCCCAGGGTCATCATGTCGGGCTGGACGTCCTCGTGCTGGCACGCGAACCGGGTTCCCGTGCGGCCGAAGCCCGTCTGGATCTCGTCGGCGATCAGCAGGACGTTCGCCTTCGTACAGATGTCGCGAACGGCCCGGAGGTAGCCGGCCGGCGGCAGGATCACGCCCGCCTCGCCCTGGATCGGCTCGACCAGGAAGGCGGCCGTGTTGGGCGTGATCGCCGCCTGCAGGGCCGCGACGTCGCCGAACGGGATGATCCGGAACCCGGGCGTGAACGGCCCGAAGTCGTCGCGGTACAGCGGCTCGGTCGAAAACGACACGCACGACACGGTACGGCCGTGGAAGTTGTCGCGGCACACGATGATTTCGGCGTCGTGCCGGGGAATCCGCTTCACCTGGTAGGCCCACTTCCGCGCAGCCTTCAGGGCGGTTTCCACGGCCTCGGCGCCGCTGTTCATCGGCAGCGCCATGCCCATGCCGGTATAGGCGCACAGTTCCTGCAGGAACGGGCCCAGTTCCGTGTTGTGGAAGGCCCGGGATGTGACGGTCACCTTGTCCATCTGCTCGTGGGCCGCCCGAATCAGCCGCGGATGGCGGTGACCGTGGCTGAGGGCCGAGTAGCACGACAGGAAATCCAGGTATCGACGCCCCTCGCAGTCCCACATGAACACGCCTTCCGCATGCTCGATGACCACGGGCAGTGGCTTGTAGTTGTGCGCGCCGTAGGTGTTCGCCAGATCCATCAACGTGTTGGAATCCATGATCGTAGGCATGCTCCGGATATTTGACCCTGACTCCATATCGCACCGGCGTGCGGCGGTCAACGAAACAGCATCCGTTCCACCGTCAGACACCCTCCCTCAGGCCAATGGAATTCCTGGGGTTTCCGGACCACGCCCGTCCTTGACTTGCCCGGGCGGCCGCAATAGGGTCGGTCCCGGCAGGGAAAACCGATCCCAATCCATTCCGGGAGGCTCCATGCACGATGTGGCCGGTTTCGCCGTCCTCGTCATCGGCGTGATCGTCAGCCTGTACCTGGTGGTGGACCTTGCCCTGCCCTTCATCGGGACCTGGTTCCTGGGCTTCGTCGCCTTCTTCGGGCTGGCCGTCCTGATCCTCCGCCGCGGCCGCCGGCACCCGGACCACCTGCCCCACCTCCTGAAGCCCGGCGTGGCGCCCCTGCTGACCTTCCTGGCCTTCGCCCTCCCGGGCCTGCACGGCCTGGCGCTGGCATTGACCGAGCGCACCACCTGGTGGCCCTGGGTGATGGGCGCCAACCTCCTGCTCCCGGTGGCCTGGACCAGTCGCAGCCTGGTGCGCCATGCCCGCGAAAAGCGGCGATTCCTACGGGAAGGCCACGACATCGAGGAAATCCTGCACGGCGTCCTGGCCCGGAACCGGGCGCTGGGCGTCGATGCGGACCGCCTGGAAATGGTGTCGGGACAGCATCGGGAACCGGAGCCCTGGGAACTTGTCGCCGGCGAGGCTTCGGGGACCACGGTGGTCCCGCCCGCCGATCTGGACGCCCTGCTGGAGCGGATTGCGACCCTTCGCCCCGCCTACCAGGAGGTCGCGGCAACCCTGTCCGCCGCCCTGGAGGAGAAGCGCACCGGGCGGCACGACAACCGCCCCCATCCGGCCCTCGCCGGGGTTCGGGCACGCCTTTCGACCCTGGAGGCCCAGGCGGCCGAAGCCTCCCAGCAGACGGCGGAAGTGCTGTGGGATCGGGAACCGGGGATGTAGTGGCGCGGGGGAAGGGCGGCTACTGCGCCGGCGCGATGATGAGGCCCTCGGCCAGGATCGGCACCTTGACCAGGGTACCCGGTCGCAGCGTGCCCAGGCGGACCGCGCCGTTCGCGCCAATCAGCAGGTCCTCGGTCGTGCGGTACTTGATCAGCAGGTCCGCGACGCCTTCGCCCTCGACGATCAGGTGATCCTGGGTCCGGACGGGTTCGGAAACCCCCGCCTCGCGCTGCATCTGCCAACGCGCCACGGCCACCTTCCGCAGGCCGTGGAACTTCCGGAACTCGCCCTGGGTCAGGTTCAGGGTCAGCGCGTCGCCGTCGACCAGCGTCTTGAAGCGCAGCGAGGGGTTCTTGCGCAGGAACTCGTCGACGGACAATCCGGCCCAGGAAGCCAACGCCGGCAGCGTGTCGGCCCCCGTCAGCGTGATCGACTGGGGATCGCTGGGTCCCTTGTCGGTCGCCTTCACGATCATGTCCGCACTGACGGTCTTCGAGGACAGGGCGCCGTCGCCCACCGAGCCCAGTTCGGTCCCCTTCGCGGCGGACTTCTTCTGGGACAGGTTCAGCATGGCGTGGTCCTGCTGGCGACCCTGGCCGACCTTGAAGTCGCGGCACCCGCCGAGGATCAGGGCCGCGGTGACCAGGAGCGCCGGTACGAGGATGATGCGGCCCATGGTGCCTCCCTGTCGGGCCGAATTCTAGCGCGCGCGCCCTGGGGCAGGCAAGGAAACTGCCCGGAAGATGCAGGTCCCCCAGCGGCGACGGGAACCTGCGCAGGGGCTATTGCGAACGCGCGTCCCCGGCAGCATAATCTTGCGCGGTGGAAGGGTGGGAATGACCGACACAGCCCCCGAGTCCGAGCGGCCGATCGCCGACCTGGTTCGTGAAAAGCATGCCCAACTGGCAGGCGGCGACTACTTCGCCCTCCTGGGGGTGTCGCGTGACGCCGATCCGACGGCCATCAAGGCCGCCTACTTCGGACTGGCCAAGCTGCTGCACCCGGACATGATCGCGCGGCTGAACCTGGCCGAGCTGGAAAAGCCCGCCGTAGAGGTCTTCAAGGGCCTGTCCGAGGCCTACGCCACGCTGATCGACCGCAGGCGCCGCGTCGAATACATGGCCCGCACGGCCGACGGCAAGGCCCTGCCGACCGCCCAGGAAAAGGTCCAGCGGGATGCCGCCAGCGAGGCGCGCATCTATTTCCACAAGGGAACCCTGATGCTGCAGCGCCGGGTCCACGCCGAGGCCGAGGCGTGCTTCCGGAAGGCCGTGGAACTGGATCCCAAGAACTCCAAGTTCATGGTGAACCTGGGCTGGGCGATCATGAACAACGACGCGAAGCCCCTGGAGCCGCGCCTGGAGGAGTCCCGCCAGTGGATCGAGCGGGCCCTCGAAAGCCCGAACCAGGACGCCTCGGGCGACCCCTACTACTACATGGCCCTGTACTACAAGGCCCGGGGCGACGCCGTCCGGCAGCGCTCGTTCCTGCAGGATTGCCTGAGCATCAACAACCGGCACGTGGACGCCCTGCGCGAACAGCGCCTGCTGGCCATGCGCGCACGCAAGCGGCCCGAATCCCCGCTGATGAAGCAGATCCAGGCCTTCATCGACAAGTACAAGAAGAAGTAGGGTTTCCGGGGGACGGCGAGGGGAGGACGACGGGGAGCGATGCCCTCCGTCTGGAACCTGGGACCGCGCCCTACTGGCCGCAGCCGTACGTCTGCGCCCCCAGGCCGGACTGGCCGGCATACCCGGCGGACTGCCCGCCTTCGCCGGCCATGCCCAGGGAGAAACTGACCGTATCGAGGCCGGCGAAGCCGTTCGCGCACAGGATGCCCACCGAGGGCCCGCCGCCGCCGCCGCCGCCGTGGCCGCCGTTGCCGCCCTTGCCGCCCTTGCCGCCGGCCGCGCCGGCCGCGGAATCCGTATCGCCGGGACCCGCCGAGCCGCCCGTGCCGCCCAGGCCGCCCGTGGCGCCGTAGCCCCCGGGTCCGCCCGACCCGCCGTTGCCGGTCTTGACGATGGTCCGGGACACCTGGATGCCCGCGCCGTACACGTAGATCCCGACGGACGCGCCGCCACCGCCGCCGCCCACGCCGCCACCGCCGCCGCACCCGGCGCCGCCGCCGCCGCCGCCCGCGCCGCCGAAACTCCTGCACTGGCAGAAGCCCGGGCTGTCGCCACCGCCGGAACCGCCGCCGCCGCCGCCGCTGCCGTTGGTCCCGTTCTTGCCGTTCAGCCCGTCGCCGACGACGTAGCCTTCCGGCCCGATCACGCCCACCAGCGGACCGCCGGTCCCGGGCTGCCCGTTGCTGCCGCTGGAGCCGCCGCCGCCGGGGTAACCCGGACTGGCGACCACGCCGCCGGTGCCCGCGTAGCCCCCGCCGGTGCCGGTCCCGGCCGCGCCCGAGGCGCCGTTGCCGTCACTGTCGCCGCCGTTGCCGCCCCCGCCGCCCGGATTCCCGCAGGGGCTGATGCCGCCACCGCCCCCGCTGGGACGGCTGCACTTGTTGCACACGCTGAAGGGGTCAATGCAGACTGCATCGTATTCGCAGCCCTGCAGCCCGCGTTCGCCGGCGCCGCCGTTCAGGCCCAGGGCACCCATGGTCCCCATGATGCCCTGGGAGCCGCTGCCCGCCTGGATGGTGTTCGCGATGAGGATCAGGCCGGGGCTGTTCCGGGCCATGACGCCGTAGGACGACCCGCCCGCCTCGGTGGCCGATTCGCTGAGGATCGAGAACCCGTGGAGGCCGGTGGAAGCCGTCAGGTTGTCGGCGTACACGGCGACCCGTCCGCCCCGGATCTGGGTGATGTTTTCGGGCTTGCGCTGCCAGCCGGAGGCGCGGTCGTACTGGCCATAGACGCCGACGCCGTTCTTCAGGCTGACCGTTTCGCTGTAGGTCCCCAGCGACACGATGACGATGGGCTTGGCCTCGGCGGCCGCCGTGTCGATCCCCGCCTGGATGGTCCGCTTGGGCAGGTCCACGGTCCCCGGGTTGAAGTCCTTGCCGGAGGTGATGTCCACGAACACCGACCGCAGGATGTCGCCGTCGATGCCGTCGCAGTTGGTGTCCAGGTAGTCCGGGTCGGGCAGGTCGTCGGCCAGGGCGCCCTCCAGCGGGTTGCAGGACTGGGGGAACCCGCCCAGGCAGTTCGGGACGCTGTGCAGGCACACGCCCACGCCGCACGTGGTCTGGCCCAGATCCTCGGCCTCGTCGGTGCTGCCGTCGCAGTCGTCGTCGATGCTGTTGCAGACTTCCGCGTGGTTCACGTCGTCCGATTCGCAGACCAGGGACTGGCCGTCGTCCGCACAGCCCCACAGACCGTTCGTGCACTTGTCCGCATCGGGACCGTCGCAGGGCGTCGCCCGGTCCGGCCACAGTTCGTCCGTCAGCCCATCGCAGTCGTCGTCCAGGTTGTTGCAGGTTTCGACCGTCTGGCCCTGGTACTTGTCGCAGTCGCCGGGGCGGCCGTCCAGGCAGCCGGGAACGATGTGGGCGCAGACGCCCAGGCCGCAGATCGAGTCGCCCAGGCCCTCGTCGGTCTTGCCGTCGCAGTTGTCGTCGATGTCGTTGCAGGTTTCCGGGGCGGGGACCGGCGCGGTGCAGGCCTCCCACGCGAACGCCAGGCCGATCTGGGCGCATTTCCGGGCGCCGTCGCACGTGCCGTCCGGGTTCGATTCGAAGCACGGCGTGGACAACCCGGCGAATCCCTGCAGGCAGGGGCAGTCGCCGCTGTCCGCGACGCACAGTTTCACGGTGTCCGCGCCGATGGTGGTGTCGGTGCAGGTGTATCCGCGGGAGCAGGGAACGGTGGTGCAGTCGGTCGCGCAGAAGCGGCCGATCTTGTCGTAGCCCAGGCACCGGGCCACTTCGCCTTCCACCAGCGTGCAGTCGGAATCCCCGGTGCAGGGCCGGCACAGCGACGTTTCCGGAGGCATGCAGACGTAGGCGCTGTCCTGTCCGGGCGGCGACATCAGTTTGCACGAGTAGCCCTCGGGGCAGTTTTCCACGCAGATCAGCGTGCAGAAACTGCCCGCTACCGACGGGACGCAGAAGCCCGACACGCACTGGTCGTTGGTGTCGCACGGGGCGCCGAACTCGCCGTCCTTCGGCACGTCGGTTTCGGCGATGTCCAGCGGCGAAACATCCGCATCGTCGACGGTCCCGACATCGGTGTCCGCGGTGATCCCGTCGCGGTTGGCATCGGAATCGACGGACAGGTCGGCGCCCTCGTCCGACCCGGTGTCGAACTGGACCCCGTCGATGCAGGAACCGTCGGGGCAGCCGCCCGGGTCCACGGTCCCATCGCCGCCCCCGCCCCCGCAGGACAGGGCCGGGAACACCAGGCCCAACGCCAGCAAGGTCGCCACAACCACGGTACGCCGCATCGGAGCCTCCAGGGACGGTCGCCGGAATTCTATGGGAAAGCGGCGGAAGACGCCATGACTTCCGGATGTCACGAGGGCCGGGGATCTGCTAGTCTTCCCTGGGTTCTGGGAAGCATGAGGAACGATGAAGGCACGTCATTCCGGGACGGTCGGGCTGGCACTCGCATGGATCGCCGCGCTGGCGGCATGCGCGGCACCTCCTCCCCTCCCCGCCCCGAACGCGGCACAGCCCCAGGCGCCGGACCTGCCGCCCGCCGAGTCGTCGTCGCGACGCCTGGCCCTGGCGATGTCGGTGGAGGACGCGACGAAGGCCGAGGCCGAACTGCTGGGATTCCTGCAGGGGAACGGCGGCCTGATCACGGCCCGGGATGCCCCCGTCCTGACCGGAGGCGGTCCCCGGTCCATCCTCCTGGCGGTCACCATCGACGCCCGCCAGGCCGATGGCGTGCTGGCGAAGATCCGGACCCTCGGGACGGTCGACGGGGAACGGGCTCAGGCCGACGATACGATCCCCGCGATGATCGAACTGAACGCGAAGCTGGCGGGACTGCGGGACGTGGAAGCGCGCCTGCGGGACTGGATGGACGGACCCCAGCGCGACTGCGCGGGGTTCGCAGGGGCGGTGGACAAGCGGGCCGGCGTCGTGGATGAAATCGCGGCCCTGGTCGCCCGCCAGCGTCTGCAGGCACAGCGGACCCAGAACACCACGCTGGCCCTGCGGCTGTCGGAAAAGGCGCCTCCCGTGCCGCCGCCGGCCACGTTCGGGGAGGACGTCCGTCGGGCATCGGCGCGGATCCTCGCGGATCCCTGCGGCGCCACGCGGGACGGCGCGGTCACGCTGTTGGCCTGGCTTCCGGCGATCGTGCTGGTGGCGCTGGTGCTGGGACTGGTCGTCAGGCGTCGTCGTCGGGGACCGGCTCCCCACCGATAGGCGGGGCCGCCAGCATCGTGACCTCCCCCTTCAGCGTCCGTCCGACCAGGGCCGCCTGGACCTCGGCGGGCGTCCCGGCGATGAACTCCTCGAACATCTTGGTCAATTCGCGGCAGATCACCACGCGCCACGTCGGGCACGCGCCTTCCAGGTCCAGCAGGAATTTCGGCACCTGCCGGGCGGGAACGTAGAAGATGCACGTGCCGTGCTGGTCGTCCAGGGACTGTGCCAGCCGCTCCCGACGACCGGACTTCGCCGGCGGGAACCCATAGAACGTGAAGCGGTCGGTGGGCAGGCCCGACGATGCCAGGGCCGCCACGGCCGCACAGGGCCCGGGGACCGACACCACCGGGAGGCCCGCTTCCCGGGCGATCGACACGACGCGGTACCCCGGGTCCGACACCAGGGGCGTGCCGGCATCGGACACCAGCGCGACGTCGGTCCCGCCCTTCAGGATGTCCACCAGCAGGTGGCAGGCCCGCCGCTCGTTCACGTCGTGGTAGGCGACCATGCGGCGATCCCCGCGCTCGATCCCGAGGTGCTGCAGCAGCATCCCGGTAGTCCGCGTGTCCTCGCAGGCGATGACGGGGGCCTCCCGCAGGATGCGCAGCGCCCGCACCGTGATGTCCTCGAGGTTGCCGATGGGCGTGGCGACGACGTACAGCGTGCCCGGGCCGGCCGGGGGCGCCGGCGGTTCGTCGGCGCGGGCGTGCGAGCCCGGTTCCGGGGACGGCCGCCCCTGGTCCTTCCGGGGGGGCCGATCGTTCCGGGGGCGCTGGCGAAAGGGTTTTGCCATCGACGTCAGGCGTGGGCCGCAGGGGTGGGGAGGGCCTCGGGCTTGTAGACCGTCAGCCACTTTTCGTACCGGGAGTCGCGACCGGTCAGCACCTCGAAGAACGCCTTCTGCAGGGTGCGCGTCACCGGGCCGCACACGCCCTTGCCCACCACGCGGCGATCGATTTCGCGAATCGGGGTGACCTCGGCCGCCGTGCCCGTAAAGAACACCTCGTCGGCCAGGTACAGGTCGCTGCGGGTCAAACGGGTTTCGCGGACCGTCAGGCCCAGATCCCGCGCCACCTGCAGGACCGCGTCGCGCGTGATGCCGGCCAGGATGGACGCATCCAGGCCCGGCGTCAGGATTTCGCCGTCCCGGACCAGGAACAGGTTCTCGCCGGAACCTTCCGCGACGTAGCCGCAGTGGTCCAGCAGGATGCCTTCGTCGTAGCCCTCGCGCTTGGCTTCCATCTTCGCCAGCACCGAGTTCACGTAGTGCCCGCAGATCTTCCCCTTCAGCAGGGCGGCGTTGACGTTCTGCTTGGAATAGGACGAAACCTTCACCCGGATGCCCTGCTCCAGGGCGTCCGCGCCCAGGTAGGCGCCCCATCGCCACGCGATGATCGCCAGGCGCACGTCGGGGCAGTCGCCCGGATAGACGCCGACCTCGCGGTCGCCCAGGTACACCAGCGGGCGGAGGTAGCCCTCCTCCATGCCGTTGACGGCGAGGGTGCGGACGCAAGCGGCGCAGGCCTCCTCGCGGGTGTAGGGCACCTGCAGCTCCAGCAGGGTCGAGGACTGGAACAGTCGATCGATGTGCTCGGCCAGACGGAAGACGGCGGACCGGCCGTCGCCCAGGCGATAGGCGCGGATGCCCTCGAACGCCCCATATCCATAATGGAGCGTGTGGGACAGGATGTGGACGTTCGCCTGGTCCCAGGGGACCATCTTTCCGTCCATCCAGATCCACGCTTCCTGCTTGATCATGGCCGCCTCCTGCTGTCCCCGTCCGCACCGCGGGGTCGGACACTGCGGAATCCTAGACGCTTCGGATCGGAAGGGCAACCCTCGTCGAGCGGGACACCCCCCCCGGGCGTCACCCCTCCAGCGGGAACCGATCGAGGATCGTGTGGACCGCTCCGGAGGGCTGCAGGACGCTTTGGACCAGGGCCACGTCGTCCACGTGGAAGGGGGGCGGACCGACCGAGGCGCCCTCCTCCAGGACCCCCACCAGGGCAGGCTCGGGAGGACCCAGGCGGGCGAGGGTCAGGTGCGCCCGGAAGGGACGGTCCTCGATGGGGATCCCGCGCTGGCGCAGCCCCCGCCCAATGGCCTCGTGCAGGCCGGCCAGCCCCGCCATCCCCGTGCGCACCCCGATCCACAGGACCCTGGGACGGCGGGGATCCGGGAACACGCCCAGGCCCGCCAGCGCAACATCGAAGGCCGGCGTGACGGCACAGCCCTCGCGGGCGGCGGCACGGACCAGGTCGGCCTGGTCGGGGGACAGGTCCGCGAAGAAGTGCAGCGTCAGGTGCAGCACGTCCGTCGACACGAACCGCGCGGCGGGGAGCCGGGGGTGCAGCCGCCGCAGCAGGCCCTCGATGTCGTGGCGGACGGGTTCCGGGACGGGGACGGCGAGGAAGCATCGCATGCGAAAGATCCTAGCACGTCAGAACACCTTCAGGTCCTTCACCTTCCCCATTCCGTCCTCCTTCTTCGGCGTCGGCGCGGGTGCCGGCGGCGCGCCCGGGGTCGGTGCGGAGGGGACGGCCGGGGCGGGGGCCACGCCCGGAGGCAGGGGCTTCCCGACGCCCGACGACAGGGCCATCTTCTTCAGCGACGTGGACAGGGCGCCGTCCCGATCCGGGATGGCCTCGACCGTCGCGTCCCGATAGCCGCCCTTCCGGAAGGTGAACGTTTCCGCCGCCACGCCGTATGGGACGTCCACGGTCAGCGGCGTGTTGCCCAGGGTCCGGCCCCGCTGGACCACCTCGGCGCCGTCGGGGTCCGAACTGAAGCGCATGGACACCGTGGACGGTCGCGACGGCACGGCCGCCGGGGGGACCGCCGACACCGCCGTCGCCACCGGTGCGGCCACCGGCAAGGGCGCGTCGGTCGCCGGTCCGAGGATGCCCGTCGCCCACAGGCTGATCCCGAGGCCCGAGAACATCACCAGCAGCACCGCGGCGACCCAGGCCCCCTTGCGGCGGCGTGTCGCGGCCACCGGGACGCCGGCGACGGTCGCGGCCTCCAGCGGGGACCGCGGAACCGGGGTCGGCCGGGGCCCCTGGACGTACACGACGCGCTCGAACCGCCCCAGCAGCTTCGCCTCGACCTCGTTGATGGCGGCCACGAGGTCCGAGGCGTGGTGGAATCGCATCTCGGGCGATTTTTCCAGGCACTTCATGACCAGGGCCTCGACCTCCTCCGGCACCTCGATGTCCGGCCGGACCTCGGCCAGCGGCCTGGGCTGCTCCTGGACGTGCTGGATCAGGATGGCCAGCGGGTTTTCCGCGTCGAAGGGCGCGTTGCCGACCAGCATTTCGTAGGCGATGACGCCCAGGGCATAGAGGTCCGCCCGGTGGTCCACCGCCATCGATCGGCACTGCTCGGGCGCCATGTAACGGGGCGTGCCGAAGATCGTGCCGGCCTGCGTCACGGTGCCCTGGCGCTTGTCGGCCTCCCGCAGCTTGGCCACGCCGAAGTCCAGCACCTTCACGAAGTCCGGATCGTCGCCCACCTTGGTCAGGTATACGTTGTCGGGCTTGAGGTCCCGGTGGACGATGCCCTTCTCGTGGGCCTCGACCAGCGACGCGGCGATCTGCTTGAGGACGTGCATGGTGCGCCGGGCCGAAAACGTCTGGTCCCGCCGCAGGGCCTCCTCGAGGCTGCTGCCTTCCAGGAATTCCATGGCGAAGTAGAGGGTCGCGTCCTCGGCCTGGCCGAAGTCGAAGATTCGGATGGTGTTCGGATGGTTCAGGCGGCTGACCGCCAGCGCCTCGATCTTGAAGCGCTTGACGACCTTCTCGTCGCCGGCCAGTTCCCGCAGCAGCATCTTGACCGCGACGGTGCGGTCGATGCCGATCTGCCGGGCCCGGTAGACGATGCCCATCCCGCCGGCGCCGATGCGCGACAGGATTTCGAACCGGCCGCTGATCGTGCGTCCCAGCATCGGATCGACGCCGGACGAAGGCGACGGCCCCGTTTCGGTCGCCGCGACGGCGGCCTCCACCCGGGCCCGGGTTTCCAGGTGATCCAGGGCCGTGGCCCGCTGGTCCGAGGGCACGTCGTGGGCCGGTTCCGGGCGGGTGGGAGATTCGGGCCGCTGGCCCTCCCCTTCCACGTCCCACCCCAGCGTCCGATCGTCCGCCACGTGTCCAACCCGGTGCGCAACCGGTCGGGAATGTACCACAATCTCAGAAACCGCGCGGCATTGCGGCATTCCGGACCTTCGGTCCCGGCGTCACGGAGGCCTTTGACGGACACCGCCACCTCCTATACACTAGCGCCCGACCGTCGGACCTGTGGGAACTCGAATGAACCAAGCCCCCCTGGCTCGCTCGATTGCCCTGTCTGTCGCCGTGGCCTTCGCGGGCATGGTGACGGCCGCCGTCGCGACCGCGACGCCGCTGTCGATCCCCCGCATGGCACCGGGACTTTCGTTCGTCACCCCCCCCGTCCGCGTCCTCCTGGAGTGCCCGGGCACCCGTCCGTCGCAGCCGTGGCTGGCCACCCTGGGCGGCGCCCTGGACGATCGGGGTTTCCTTCTGACCGATCGCGCAGGACCGACGACCGAGGGCCTGGTCGCGGTGGTCCGATGCGTGGAGCGTCCCCTGGACGTGGCGCCTGCCACCCCCCCGGACGCCGCGAAGGCCTCGAAGGTCCTGCCGGCTCCGACCACCCCCGCACCGGCGCCGTCCCCCCCGGTCGTCGAGGTGGTTGCCCCCCTGTCCGAAAAGGGCGCCCTGGCCGTGGCGGACCGGATCGCCGCCCTGGCGGCCGGGAAGGCCGGATTCCCCCGGCCGGTCCGCGTCCTGTTCTTCGTCGAGGCGTCCACGGATTCGGGTCGGGAACTGCTGGTCCAGTCCTCGTGGGTTGCGACCTATGCGCGCCTCGCGGCCGATTTCGCGGATCTTGCAGGCATCGACCGCCTGCCGGACGGGTGGCTGGATTCGTATGACGCCGTGATCCTCGCGGCGGATCGCCTCCCCCGGGCAGGGCTCGCCCGCCTGCCGGGCGCGCTGCGGCGCTACGTGGAACGCGGCGGCGCCCTGGCGGCCGTGGGCGGCATCGAGGACGAGGAACTGTTCCCGCTGTTCGGCATCGAAAAGATGGTCGACGAAGCGAGGGTCGAAGCCTATGCCTGCGAACCGACCTTCCTGGCCGGCTCCGCGGGCCTGGATCCGGTCCTGAGCCCCGACGGCGTGGACACCGTGCCGCGCTACCGCCTGGCGAAAAACGTCCGCGTCCTGTGCCGCGGCGGCGCGGGCACTGCCCGGGATGTGCCCCTGGCCTTCACGGCGCGCCGCGGCAAGGGGGCCGTCATCGCCTGGGCCGGCGCCCGCCTGGCCGACAAGTCCTCCCGGGGCCTCATCCTCCTGTCGATCCTGGAGGTTTCGCCCATCCCCGCGGCGGTCCTGGGCGCCCTGGTCTTCTACGCCGACGACTGTCCGCTGCCCATGACCAACACGCGGCGCGCCCCGGCGGATCGGCTGTACGACCTCACGGATTCCGACTTCTACCGCACGATGTGGTGGCCCCGGATGCGCGCCCTGTGGGAAAAGCACCTGGTGCGGCCCACGATGGGCTTCATCCTGACCTATGACGACCGGATGCCGGGCGACGCGCTTCCCGAGGGCTACGTCGAACCCGAGGGCGCGCCGTCGCTGGAACTGGCCCGGTCGATCCGCGACGCCGGCTACGAAATCGGGCTCCACGGCTACAACCACCAGTCGCTCAGCGTGGGCCGGAACGAGTGGACCGTGGGCTGGGCCGGCCGCGCTCTGATGGAGGAAGCCCTCCGCCTGCTGCGCTCCGAGTTCCACCGGATCTTCGGTGCGGACGCCGAACCGCCGGTCTACATCGCCCCCAGCAACTTCATCCAGAAGATGGGCAAGGAGTCCCTGCGGGCGATCTTCCCGTCGATCACCGGCGTCGCGTCGCAGTACCTGGACGAAGGGCCGATCCTGGGCCAGGAATTCGGGCCGGACCCGGACGTTCCCGGGCTGGTGGACCTCCCGCGCATCTCGTCCGAGCACTTCCTGGACGGCGGCAACAGCCAGGAAACGCTGGACGCCCTGGTCCTGCCCGGCATCTTCAGCCACTTCGTGCACCCCGATGACTTCTTCGACCCCGAGCGCTCGCGCAACGTGGATTTCGACCAGATGGTCCAGCGCCTGGACGACATGCTGACCATGGTCGATCAGGCCTACCCGTTCCTGAAGCGCATGACCGGTTCCGAACTGGCCCGGTACATCCCCGTTTGGCGGAAGGCCGGGCTGACGGTCCTGCGGAACTCGTCCGGCCTGCAACTGCGCGCGATCGACCCGCCCGCGGATGGGCTGACCGTCCTGGTCCGCGCACCCCGCGGCACGACGGTCCGCAGCCAGGGACCGTGCGAGGAGGTCTTCCGGGCGAACACGGAGTCCCGGTACTACTACCGGGTGGGTAGCGAAGCATGCACGATCACGTGGCAATGACGGCCCGGGCGGCCCTGGCCCTGGCGCTGGTCCTGCTGGTCGCCGGTCCCGGCCGCGCGGCTCCGCAGGAACCGGCGCCGACAATCGACGGGATGTCCACCGCTCCGCGTCCCGTGGCCCCCCGCCCCAGGCCGGTCCGCAAGGCGACGCCCGTCGTGGCGGAAGCCTCGGAACCCGCCCTTCCCCCGGCCGCCCAGTCCATCACCCAGGCACGCACGCTGCGGGACGCCGGGCAGCCGGCCCAGGCCGAGGCGCTGCTGCGGCCGTACCTTGCGATCACGCCGGTGGACGCCGACATCCACGCCGAACTGGCCGAGGCCCTGTCGGACCAGTCCCGGGACGCCGAAGCCGTCGCCCAGTGGGAGGAAGTCGTGCGGGTCCGCCCCGAGGACGCCGCCGCGCGCCTGCGCCTGGCCGACCTCTACGTGGGCATGGACCAGGCGGATTCCGCCCTGGAGCACTACCAGGCGGTCCTCCAGAGGCGTCCGGACGATCCGGCGCTGCGCCGTCGCGTGGGCCTTCTGCTGATGGACATGGACCGGGGCGCCGAGGCGATCCCGCACCTGGAAGCCTACGCGGCGCTGGTCCCTGCCGACGACGAGGTCCAGCGGGCCCTGGAAAAGCTGTACACGTGGAACGACCGCCCCGACGACGCCCGCAGGGTCCTGGAAGGCCGCGTGCGGCTGCATCCGGACGACGTGGACGCGACCCGGGAACTGGCCGAGCGCTACGTGGACAAGGGCGACGAGGCGAAGGCCATGACGCTGTACGAGCGCGTGGTCAAGGCCCGACCCGACGACCTGGCGGCCCGCCGGGCCCTGGGCGAACTGTACGAATGGAACAACGCGCCGCGGAAGGCGCTGGAACAGTACGAAACCTGCCTGGCCGCACAGCCGTACGACGCCGAAATCCGCGCGCGGGCGCTGTCCCTGTCCACCGACCTGGGCCTCGGGCCCCGGGCCCGCGTGCACGGCTATCTTCTTCGGTCCAGCGACAGCCGCTTCCGGGACCTGGCGCGGGAATCGGTCCTGGCGGACACGGGCTTCGGCTCGTGGGCGGGTGTCCAGTACACCTTCTTCCAGGAAAAGGGCCGTCTGGAGTTCCATGGCGTGGGCCCCCGGGCGGCCTACGAGGCGAAGGACTGGGCGACGGTGGGAGCCTGGTACCAGTTCCGGCACCTCAGCGGGCCGACCAGCGACGCCGACACCACCCGGCGCACCGCGATGGGGCACGCATTCGGCGTCTTCGCGAACCTGGCCCTGCCCAGGGAAGTCCAGTTGTCGATCGGGGGTTCCTTCGCCCACTACGACACGGGATTCGATTCGGGGAACGGCTACCTGACCCTGTCCCGCGATTTCGGGCCGCTGGCGGTGACCTTCCAGGCCGAGCGCGCCGACCTGATGACCTCGGTCGGCGACGTCCGCAGCAAGGCCGTCGCGAACACGTTCACGCTGGGTTTCGACTCCGAGCCGGTGACGCGCCTGCTGCTGCACGCCTCGGGCAGTTTCGGCATCTACTCGGACTGGAACCAGCGCCTGGCCTCGTCCCTGGGCGCCGGCGTCCGGGTGCTAGACCTGCCGCGAATCGAGTTGTGGTACGAGTATGACTACGAGCACTTCCGGTATCCGTCCGCGAAGTACCCGCGCGTCACCTACTTCGCGCCCGACAGCTACCACATGCACGGACCGCTGGCCACGCTGACGCACCCGGTCGCGACCTGGTTCGCCTATGGCCTCAGCCTGCACCTGTGGCACGTCTATGGGACGGGGGACAACGCCCTGATGCTGCAGTACGGCGCCAACGTCACGTTCCGCCCGGGGCTGCACCACATGATCCAGGCGTCCTACCAGCGGGGCGACGAGGTCTGGGGTTCGGTCGCGGCGCGCTACCAGGACAACCTGCTGCTGTTCACCTACGCCTACGAATTCTGAACACGCGGGGACTGGCGGGGTTCGTGGACCGAAGCGGCGGGGCCGCAGGACACGCAGGCCGGAGCCCGCAGCAAGCCGAAGCGGACCAGCACCGCGTGGATGTGGCACCCGACGCAGACCCCCGCGAACGCCTCCAGCGACGCCAGGACGATCACCATTCCCGCCAGGGCGCGCCCCGCGAACTCCAGGTCCGGGACCAGGTGCAGGACCAGCGCGGACGTGAAGAACACAAACCCCAGGGTCGCGGCAAAGCGCTTCGGGGAGTACAGGATCGGACGCCCGGCGCCGCCGGGAAGCCGCCGGGCGATGTTCCGGGCGACCAGGACCAGCACGCTGTAGCGCGGCGACACCAGGGCGCGGATGGCGAAGTCCACCGCCAGGAACGCGATCGGCCACGCGGAGTGGGTGACCGGCGCCAGCAACCCCAGGATGACGACCTGCAGCGCCACCAGTCGCGGCACCCGCTCCGGAACTTCCATCGGGAAACGACGATTCGCCATCTGCAGCCCTCGTTCGTAAAGTTGAGCGAGTCAATCAACTCACTCAACCTCTAATCTGGAGTTCTTCGCTCCGATTGTCAACCCATCCCGCGCGAAAGGTCAATTGGATCGTCCCGGGCGCGCTTCCCGGATTGACACGGAACATCTGTTCAGGTACGTTTCGTGACACCGCAGGAGGTCCGAATGGCGCGCGGAAACGGGGGTCCGACGGACAGGCAGTTGAAGGTCCTGGACTTCATCCAGCGCCACTCCCGCACCACCGGCGCGCCGCCCACGGTCCGGGAAATCGCGTCGGCCCTGGGGTTCGCCTCGACCAACGCGGTGGCCTGCCACGTCGACGCCCTGGAGCGTCACGGACTGTTGCAGCGGCGTCCCCATTCGTCCCGCGGCCTGCGCGCCAGCGAGGGCGCCCGGGGCGGCGTGCCGATCCTGGGCCGCATCGCCGCAGGCCAGCCCATCACGGCAGTTGAAAACCTGGAAGGCTACCTGAACGCCGACCCGTTCCTGGTGGGTTCGGCGGACGGCACCTTCGTCCTGCGGGTCCAGGGGGACAGCATGACCGGCGACGGCATCCTGCCCGGCGACTATCTGATCGTACACAGCCAACCGGTCGCGGAGCGGGGGCGAATCGTCGTGGCCATGGTGGACGACGAGGCGACCGTCAAGCACTGGCAGGCCGACGCGGACGCCGTGCGCCTGGTGGCGTCCAACCCGGCGTACCCGCCCATCGAAATCCGGCCCGGCGACGGGAAGAAGGTCGAGGTGCTGGGGGTCGTGACCGGCGTGTTCCGGAAGGTGTAGTCCGCAGTCGCCCCGCTACGGGTGCTCCCACTCGCCCTGGCCCGGCATGTCCAGGAAGTCGCCCAGGACGCCCGGCACGCCGTCGTTGACCGAAGCCTTCCGGCCCTTCAGGCACCGCAGGATTTCCTCCAGCGACTTGCCCCGGACCGCGGATCGCAGGAACAGCCACCACAGCAGGAAGTTCACCGGGTGGAAGGTCGTGACCACCCCCTCCTGCCCGGGCGCGAACGCCAAGCCCGCGTGGCGCGCGACGTCGTCGGTCAGCCAGGTGAAGCGCAGCCAGGCCGCCACGTCGCCCTCGAACCAGCGCCGCTCGGCCCCTTCCTCCCGCAGCAGTTCCCGCCACTCCTGGTTGTCCAGCAGGATCCGGGCCCACTCGACCCGGTCGGACCACTCGGACACGTGGCGGACGATCAGGCGTCGCAGGGCCGTCCGCTCGCCTTCCCCGGCGTCCGTAAAGAACGCCCGGATGTCGTCGGGGTTCAGGACCTTCGCGGTGCCGGGCCCCTTCCCGCGACGGTCGGCCGCCGCAGCGCCCTTCCGGGGACGGGATTCCCAGCCCAGTTGTTCCAGCAGCGGACGCGAGCGCACCACCAGGTCGCGCCCCGGATCGTCTTCGGCGGGGACCAGGTACCGGCCGTAGAGGGCCAGATCCATCGCCTGGGCGTACCGATCGTCGGCGAAGACCTGGACATGCACCACGCGGCGGTCGCCGGTCCGGTCGCCGAATTCGCCCGCCAACCCCAGGACGTCCGAGGTGTCCAGCACGATGGCCGCGTCGGGGACGTCGGCGGGCGAGAACAGGCCCACGTAGCCCGCCCGCAGCGCGGCGACCTGATCCGGCTGGTCCTTCGGGGACAGGGACTCCAGGCCCGGGCCGGTGGGTGGGCGGGGAGGCGGCAGATCCTTGCGGACCGCGGGCAGTTTCCGCAGCAGGCCGGCGGCCGGCGGGCTGCTCCAGTCCACCGCGTCCAGGTGCATGTACAGCGAGAACACCACGAGGTCGTTGCGCAACTGCTCCTGGACCTCGTCCGGGGCGGCGCCTGCGCCCTCCCCTTCCGGGGCGCACCCCGCCGTCGCGGACCGCAGGCGGACCGGCAGCGAAATCCGGTGCCGCAGCAGGACGAAGTTGTTGCTGCCCAGGCCCCGGGGGAAACCGTCGGCCGGACCCAGGTGGGCCGCCACCAGTTCGCCCTTCAGCAGGGGGACCACGGGAGTGCCCGCAACGCAGGGCACGTGGATGCCGTCATGCCAGGTCTGGTTGACCCCGACCGGGTAGTAGCCCCCGCCCGACTGGCGTTCCACCGCCCGCGCCAGGAAGCGCAGGAACCGGACGGCCTCGGCCTCGTTGGCCAGGGCCCCGTCCAGGGACTTCCGGGTCGCCTCGGGCGTGGCGAAGGCGCCCGCGGCCACCAGGGCCTGGTCGGCGGCGTCCAGGGCCAGGCCGGACGGATCCGACACGGACGGGATCACCGGGAACGTCGCGTCTTCCTTCCGCAGGGCCGCCAGGATCCGTGCCCAGTCCAGGCCCGGACCCGGATCCCACTTCTGTTCGTCCGAGTGCCAGTGGCACTGGATGCCGCCGAACTGCTCGGGCGGCGGATCGGCCAGGACGGTCCGCAGGATGCCGCCGTCCTGGTCCATCGGGAACACGGGCTGCAGGCCCACGTCGTCCACCAGGACGCGCAGGACCGCCGTCAGGGCACGGTACTGCGGGTCCGAGTAGGTCCAGGAAACGAAGGGCGACCCGTTGATCACCACCTGGGGGGACGGCACCCCGCCCAGGGGCGGCGCGACGTCGGGCGTCCGCAGCAGGTTCGTCGCCGACGAGTTCAGGTCGATCCCGACCCCCACGGCGTTCATCCCCTGGGCGTGCCAGGCCATGTCGGCCACGTCGGTGACCTGGTACACCGTCCCGTCGCGATCGATCATGAAGTGCGTGGACAGCGCCCGGGCCAGGAGGGTGTCGAAGCAGGACTTGCTGGAGGGCGAACCGTCGTGGTGCAGGACCACGGCGTGGATCACGCGGCGCAGCGCGGCGAAGGGTCCGGCGGGGTCCAGTTTCTCCCACCCGGCCCCCTGCAGCCCCAGCACGACGGGCGGCGCACCGGCAGGCCGCGGCCGCGGTCGGACCAGGGCCAACTGGTCGCCGGTGTCCGCCTCGATCCCGACGACGGCCTCGACGTTCGGCGGGCTGCCCCGGTAGAACGAATAGCCGCCCGGGTCCAGGAACGTCACGACCTTGACCGACGGATCGGGCAGCGGCCTGCGCTGACCCGCGATGATGATGTCGCCCATCGGTTCCCCCGCGGTCCATCCCCGGTCCGGAGTCAGGTCCCCGGCCGCTTCACGGTCGGCATCTTCGGCGTCGCCGGGCGCTTCGGCCTGGCCGGCGCCCCGATCTTGCCCACCAGCGCCTTCACGCCCTTGCCCAGGGCCAGGGCCAGGCCCAGGACGGCCAGGGCCGCCAGGATCGCGACGATCCACAGGACCGGCGGGCCCCAGCCATGGCCCAATTTCGCGATGGCCGTCGCCCGGGCCCGGGACCACGCGCCGGCGCCCGGCACCGATCCCCCGCCCGCGACGAAGCGGAACGGCGGCGACTTCAGATCGCCTGCCGTCACCACCACCGCATACTCCCGACCCGACTCCAGGGAGGTTCCCGGGCGGATCACGGCCTCCCGCTGGAACTCGGCGGCGACGGCCCCCGCCGCGGCCTTCAACTGGTTCGTGGCCAGGGCCGGCCGGTACGTGCCCCCCGTCCGGACCGCCAGGGACTGCAGGCGCGCCGCACCGACGTCGTCGGTTCCGGGCAGGGCCACTGTGGTGATGCGCACGCCGGCCGCCCGGGCCAGCCGCACCAGATCGACCAGCACGTCCCTGACCGCCGCCTCCCGCCGGGCCAGGGCCTCGGACACCCGGGGGATCGAGCACTCCAGGACCGCCCGGGAGCAGGCCTTCGACGCCCCCTCGGGGTCGTACGCCGAACCGCCTTCGCCGGTCGTGCCGCCGGCCTTTCCGGCGCACTCGGCCGCCTCGGACCGACACCGCCCCGCCGCCTTGTCGCCCGCCGCGTCCGCGAACCGCAGGTACCCGTCCCGTCCGTCCGAAAACAGCACGATGGACCGCAGGGAGGAGGCGGGCGAGCCGGACACCAGCAGGCGCAGGGCCGCCTCGATCGCGCCGACGGCATACCGATCGCGGACGTAGGCCTCGTCGGCCCGGTCGATCCGCGTATGCCCCCGGGCCTCGGCCCACGACAGGGCGTCGCCACCCTCCTCGATTCCCAGCAGGCGCGGAAACAGGCCCTGCGGCGCCGGCAGGCCCGTCTTGGCCAGGGCCGCCAGGGACGCGGGCGCCGGGAACAGCCGGCCGCAGCGCACGGGCGCCCCCGGCGGGTCGGGCCGATCGGCCGTCGCCCGAAGGTCCCCCAGGCAATCCTGGAAATCGTTCACGTCGGTGAAGGACGGCGCGTCGCCCCCGGGGTTCCAGGCCGTCAGGACCGCGTCGTCGTAAACGATCAGCGCAGCCCGTGCGTCCGGGCGCAGGCCCGCGAACGCCTCGGCCAGCGCGCCGGGGAGCGCGGCCGCGGCTTCCCGGGGGATTTCGGCGTGCGCCGCCACCACGAACACGGTCGCCTGGGTGACGTCGGCCTTCCCGACCTCCTTCAGGGCGCCGCCGAATCCCTTCACGGCCAGGCCGTCGGTCCCGAAGCGGGCGACGGGATCCGTGCCGGTCGTGCGCACCGGCCCCTTGCCCTCGGCCAGGAAGACCTGGACGCCCGACTCCAGGACCTTCATGGGATCGCCGTCGGGTCCCAGGGCCGACATCAGGATCCGCCAGTCAGACGGCGCTGCGGCATCGACGCGGTCCACCTTGATCTGGGGCGCGGCCGGAAGGCGGGGCTGGGCGACGGCGCCGCCGGCCGGAATCAGCAGGGCCAGCAGGATCGTCAGCGTGGGCTGCAGGCCGAGGCGCAATTGTCGACTCCCGCTAGCACCCGAAGGCGAAGGGCGTGACCCGGAAGCCCCCCAGGTCCACCCGGGTTCCGGCCGCTTCCAGCGTGAATTCGTGAAGCCCGGGCATGAGGCCGCCGGCCGGATCGGCCACCAGGCGCACCCGGGGGCCGGTCGTCGGCGCAGGCACCGGCGCGACCCCGACGGTCCGGCCATCGACCCGGTGGACGAACCGGACGCGGGCCCGGTCCAGACTACCCGGCCAGTCCACGTCCACGACATCACCCGGTGCGCGGATCCGATCCGCGACCCGTGGAGCACTGCCGGGCACGGCGAGCACGCGGGCGCCGATCAGCGTGACCGACCCGGCGGCCAGGACACCCAGGAACGATCTGCGCCCGATGCGCCCGTCCACCTCGTCCTCCCCGGCGTCAATCGTTCCAGTCGGCCGTCAGCGCGTGGACCCGCCGGCGCGTTTCCGTCGAAATGTCGGTCCACCCCAGGAACAGGTAGTAGCACAGCCACATCAGGACCCAGTCAAAGGCCACGTTGCGGGGCAGCCAATCCAGAAGAACGCCGAACACGACCGAAAAGGCGACGCTGAACCAGACGAAGTTCAGGACGACCTTGAGGTACCAGGACCAGTTGCGCCCGTGGTGGCTGATGAAGGGGACCAGCGACAGGTTCATGAACCCCAGCAGCACGACCATCGCCACGCCGATCCAGCCCATCCAGGGGGACGCGGCCATCATGTGCGAGTTGACCAGCGCGACGATCAGCAGGGCCGAGGCCGGGCGCGGGAAGCCGATGAACAGCGCCGGGACGTCCAGGCGCCGGACGTTGAACCGGGCGAACCGGATGCAGCCGAACAGGGTCGGGATCAGCGCGACCGTGACCGCGATGGCGAACTGCACGGTGGGCAGGTTCTCCAGGCCCGGCAGCAGGATGTACCGGCGGTACGCGAAGTACAGCAGGAACGAGGGCGCCACCGAGTACGCGACCAGGTCGGCCACGTTGTCGAACTCGGCGCCGAACTGGTTCACCTGGTTCAGGGCCCGGGCGACGACCCCGTCGAAGGCGTCGAAGAAGTAGGCCACCAGGATGCCGAACCCGGACCAGAAGATGTACGACTGCACATCCTCCTTCGGGACCGTCATGCCCTCCATCGCCACCAGGATGGTCGCGACGCCGCCCGCAATGTTGCCCACGGTCATCAGGTCCTTGGTCTTGAAGAACATCACTGCACCGTCTTGTCGTCGGGTTTGTCGTCACGACCCACCGCGGACGGATCCGCGGCGGCCTCCAGGGAATGCAGGAAGGCCAGCCACTGGTGGCGGCTGGCTTCGGCGACGTCCCTCGGCGCCGCCTTGCGGAAAACCTCTTCGGACACGTAGATCGGCGCCTGGGCCCGCAGGCACAAGGCGATGGAATCGGCAGGCCGCGCCTCGAACCGGAACGTCCGACGCCCGCGACCGACATACAGCACGCTGAAATAGGTCTCGTCCCGCAGATCGGTCAGTTCCGCCTTGATCACCCGGCCCTCCAGGGCCCCCAGGACGTTCATGACCAGGTCGTGGGTCAGGGGCCGCGGTAGGTCCACTTCTTCCAGGACGGCGGCGATGGCCCCCGCCTCGGGGAAGCCCAGGCGGATCGGCAACGTCTCCTCGCCCTCGACCGCCCGCAGCAGCACCAGAGGCGAGCGGGTCTCGTCGTCCACCAGGACGCCGAGGACCTGCACCTCGATCATGCTGGGGCCCCGCTGTCTCACGCCGCCTCCCACGCCAGCACGGTTCCGCGCAGACTGTGCACCAGGATCTCGTCGATGCGCACGCGCGCCAGTCGCCCTCGGGCCTCCCCGATCGGGACGTCCGTGGCGATGTTCACCGTCAGGTTCGTCCGCGTTCGCCCCTGCATCTCCAGGATCGCCTTGCCCCGACCGCCCTGGCGGGTGTCGCGGCTGGGCCCCTCGATCAGCACTTCCTCTTCGCGCCCCAGGAAGCGGGCCAGACGCTCCCGCGAAATACCGTCCTGCAGCGTCTGCAGGCGGGCCAGGCGCTCGGCCTTCCGGGCCTCGGGAACGTCGTCGCGGGTCTGCGCCGCCAGCGTGCCGGGCCGCGAGGAGTACTTGAACGAGAACATCGAGTCGAACCGGGCCTCTTCGACCAACCGCAGCGTCGCCTCGAATTCCTCGTCCGTTTCGCCCGGGAAGCCCACGATGAAATCCGTGGACAGGGCGATGTCGGGGGCTGCGCGCCGGACCCGGGCCAGGCGTTCCAGGTACTGGGCGGCAGTGTAGCCCCGCCGCATGCGGGCCAGCACCGAATCGGAGCCGGACTGCACGGGCAGGTGGAGGAATTCGGCCAGGGCCGGGAGCGTGCCGAACAGATCCAGCAATCGATCGTCGGCGTCGGCGGGGTGCGAGGTGACGAAGCGCACCCGGCGCAGGCCGGGAACGCCCGCGATGCGCGACAGCAGCGACGGGAAGTCGGTTTCGCCCGGGCGATCCTTGCCGTAGGCGTTGACGTTCTGGCCCAGCAGCGTCACCTCCCGGACCCCGACGGCGACCAGGGACGTCACCTCGGCCAGGACGCGATCCGCGGGCTTGCTGACCTGCCGCCCGCGGACGTAGGGCACGATGCAGTAGGCGCAGAAGCGGTCGCAGCCCTTCATGATGGTCAGGAACGACGTCGCGCCGGTTTCCACGGACGGGTCCACGTCCAGGAACGTGTAGTCCGCCGGGGCGTCCAGCGTGGTCCGGGACTGGCGCAGGCCCTTGCCGGTGGACGCCAGGATCGCGGGCAGGTCGGCGATCCGATCCGGCCCGAACACCAGGTCGATGTAAGGCACCTTGTCCAGCAGGGCGTCGCCGTGCTGCTGGGCCACGCAACCGCACACGCCGAAACGCAGGCCCGGATGGGCTTCCTTCAGGGGCAGCAGGCGGGACAGGGTGCCCAGGATCTTCTTCTCGGGACGGTCCCGGACGCTGCACGAATTGACCAGGATCAAGTCCGCCATCGCGGGGTCCGCTGTCTCGACCCAGCCCTCGGCGCCCAGCACCTGCACGATGCGGCGCGAGTCGTAGACATTCATCTGGCAGCCATAGGTGATGACGTGGACGCGACGGTTCGCGGTGGCGCAGGCGTCGTCGATCCGGGACGTTGCCGGCTCGGTCATGGGCGGAAGAGTAGCCCCCGGGGGTGGTTCCGTCAAGACGGGACGCGATGCTGCGCCAGGGCCCTGACGGCGTCGTCCACGGTGGCGCCCAGGTTCGCCGGGGGACCGTCCGCGCAGGCCCCGAAGGCCCGTTCCACGTAGGCCAGCGTCACCCGGGTCACGGCGTCGGCGGCGTCCGGACATGCCGCGCCGACGCGCGCGGCGAATTCCAATTGGGTTTCGCTGCGTTCGCGACGCAGGCCGGCACGGGCCAGGGCGCGCCGCAGCCGGAGGTAGGCCACCAGGACCGGGTCGCCGGGCGCCAGCAGCGACATCTGCACGACCCGGCGGCGCCACCGGCGCAGCGCGATGGCAAGGCCGGCGCCCCCGGCCAGGAACCCCAGGAATCCCAGGCCCATCCCGGCCCACGGCAGTTCCTTCAACCGATCGCGGATTTCGTGGAAGTCCTGGCGCCCCAGGTTGTCGCTGAAGCCTTCGCCGCCCCGTCGCACCTGGAACACCTGCGCCAGGAAGGATATCTGCTTTTCCAGGTTGTACTCGACGACCCACCGGTACCAGGTCAGCCGCGCGGCGTCGATCGCGTCGGTCACGCCCTGCAGCCACGACCGCCCCGAGCGCAGGTCCAGGGCCGACGCGGGGGTGGGGTCGAAGGTGGCCCAGCCTTCCCCGGGGAAGTAGGCCTCGACCCACGAGTGGGCGTCGGCGCGCCGCAGGGCCACATAGTCGCCGAACTCGTTCGCGACGCCGCCGTAGAAGCCGTTGACGATGCGGGCCGGGACCCCCGCCAGGCGCAGCAGGACGACCATGGCCGACGCGAAGTACTCGCAGTGGCCCTCGCGGTGGACCAGCAGGAAGTCGGCCAGCGGATCGGCGTCACCATGGCTGGACGACAACGAATACGTGTAGTTGTCGCGCAGGTACCACTCGATCTTCCGGGCCGTGTCGTAGGGGTTCGAGGTTTCCTTCGCCAGGTTCGCGGCCAGGTCCTGGATCGCGGCCTGCTGGGGCGGCAGCGCCAGGTACGTTTCGCGGACCTGGGCCGTGTAGTCGGTGGACGCGGCCCGCATCGCGACGGCGTCCACGGGCCGCGGGTCCGAGTAGGCGGTGTAGACGATCGCCACCGACGGCGGGCCGGTCAGCGTCACGTCGCCCGCCTCGTCCCCGTGAAAGCGCCACTGCTCGGGCCGCAGGGCCTCCAGGGCGTTGGAGGGACGCTCGTACGCCGCGACCTGGGGCATGCCGAACAGGACGCGCGTGGCCCCCAGCATGGGCTCCAGGTAGATTTCCTGGATTTCCACCCCGGGCACGTTCAGGTGGTCGCGCCGTCCGTCCACCCGAAGGCGTCCGTCGATGTCCGGCTCCAGCTGGTGCCGGCGCACCGTGGTCTTGCGCCAGGTCGTACCGTCGTACTGGTCCAGCGACTGCCCCCGCATGCGCAGCACGACGGCCCGGTCGTTCAGCCCCAGCCCGGTCTTCCGCTTGACCCGGATCACCACCTCGGGGTCCTCGGCGATGTTCCCGAAGTCGCCCAGCTTCACCTCTTCGGAAAAGCCGCTGACCGCCATGCCGCGCCGGGACTGCTGGGCAAAGAAGCCCAGGCCCAGGCGCGGAAACAGGAAGAAGAAGACCAGCGACACCAGGAACACGCCCACGGTGATGGCAACCGTGGCACTGACAAAGCCGGGGCGGACCAGGTCGCGGCGGGACAGGGCGGCCCCCAGCCGGACGGCCTCGGCGGCGGGACCACCGGCGCCCCCGGGGGCGGTTGCCTGGGCCTCGATGCCGCGCCGGAGGTTCGTCAGCATCAGCGCCAGCGTCAGCAGGATGACGTACGGAAGCATCGCCACGCCGAACGACATCCCGGGGTTCACGACCGCGGCGGCCATCAGGTGCAGGAAGGACAGCACGTACATCTGCATGAAGTCGGCCGCCCGGCGCAGGAACAGGATCTTCAGGGCCGACAGGAACAGGGCGTACACGATCGCGGCGTACAGGTAGTCGGTGGTGGACAGGGCCCACAGCAGGGCGCCGATACCCACGACCAGGGCCAGCCCGCCCGAGGCCGGTCCCATCCAGGGGCGATCCAGGGGCCGCCACAGGAACGGCCCCGCCACCGACACCGCCAGGACCGGGACGACCACGGCCACCCCGAACTCGCCGGACAGGAAGAGGGCCAGCAATCCCATCAGGATCGTGCCGATCGTCGCCAGCCGATGGAGGAGGTCGAACCGCACGCACTCACCTCGTTGAAGCGTCCCGAGTCGGCTTCGTCTCCGGCGAGAGTTTCCTGCGGAAACCCATCGCCTGCGCCTGCGCGCTCGGGAGGAGCTACGGTCGCACCCAGGCGACGAAGGCCCGGGAATCCGTGGCCAGGGCCGCCTGGATCGGCTCATCGATGCCCGGAGGGTTCATTTCCAGGGACGGCAGGGTCGCCAGGAAGTCCAGGATGCGCCCGCCCTGGGCCGAACCGGACCCGGGCGACACGGCCCCGCTGACCGTTGCCAGGCCGACGGTCCGGCCGGCGTCCAGCAGATGCACGGCCAGGCTGGCGGATTTCTCGATGGCCCGCTCGACGCGCTCGGCCCCGCCCTCGCCAGGCGTGGTCGCGTTCACCAGGGCGATCCACACGGCCCGGGAGCCCGCCTGCTCGAACTCGCGCACGACGGGCTCGACGCGCCCGGCCGACCGCCGGTGCAGCAGGTGCCGCGGGTTGTCGCCGTCGCGGAATTCCCGGACCCCGAAGAACTCGCTGCCCCGGCCCGCCACCGGGCGGTGCTCCTCCTCGCCCTCGGAGGCCGGCGGGAGGTCCTCGGCCCGGAGGGGGTGGACCCGCGGGTGGACCAGGATGCGGCCCGTGGCCGGAAGGATCAGGGACTTGATGAAGAACGAAAAGGGGAACGACGTGGACAGGACCATCCCGCGCAGCGGGTACACGCCGCGGCGGGCGAACGTCAGCCGGCAGGCGCCTTCCAGGGACTGGCCGGGGCGCACGTCCAGGAACCGCGCCGGGTCCGACTGGGCGCCTTCCACCATCGGCCAGGCCTCGATCGAAAAGGCCGGAAACCGGGGCCGGCGGCTGGTGACCGTCAGGGCCGCCGTGGCGGGACGGCCCGCGACCGGCCGGATTTCGGGCAGGGCCGAGCACCGCAGCCCGCGAAGGTTCGATTCGGACAGGACGCCGCTGATGACGATCAGGGCCAGGGACAGGCCGAAGACCATGTAGAGGAGGTTGTTGCCGGTGTTCACGGCCGCGATCCCGAGGCCGACCGACACCACGAAGACGATCTTGCCTTCCCGGGTGAAGGACAGCTTGCGCGGGAAGAAGTCGGACCGCCAGACGAAGTCGGTCAGACGCCCCACATCAGTCCCCAGGCACGGGGGTACGGGCCAGGAGGTCGGTCAGCAGGGCCCGAGCCTCTTCCCGCGCCGCGGCGCCGGCCGTCCCCCGTCCCCGCAGCACCACGCGGTGGGCACAGGTCGGGAGGAACATTTCCTTCACGTCGTCGGGCAGGCAGTACGTCCGGCCCGCCAGGGCGGCCGCACCACGGCAGGCCGCGATCAGGCTGACCGCGCCGCGGGTCGAAATGCCCATCTCCAGGGCTTCCGTGCCGCGCGTCTGACCGACCAGGTCCATCGCGTAGTCCATCACGGCGTCCGGGACGACGACCGCCGAGGTTGCCGCCTGGGCCGCGACCACCTGCTCGGGCGTCGCCACCGCGTTCACCAGGGTTTCGACCTTGTCCGCGAACCCTTGCATCGCCACGATGCGCCGCTCGGCCTCCCGGTCGGGGTAGCCGATCGTCAGGCGCACCAGGAAGCGATCCATCTGGGACTCGGGCAGCGGGTAGGTGCCGTGGTGCTCGTGGGGGTTCTGGGTGGCCACGACCAGGAACGGCTCGGGCAGCGCCCGCGTCTGGCGGTCCGTCGTCACCTGCCGCTCGCTCATGGCTTCCAGCAGGGCGCTCTGGGTCCGCGGGCTGGCACGGTTGATTTCGTCCGCCAGCACCACGTTCCCGAAGATGGGGCCGGGGTGGAACCCGAAGGCCTCGGTCCGGGGCGACCAGACGTTGACCCCCGTGATGTCCGACGGCAGCATGTCCGAGGTGAACTGCACGCGCCGGAACTCGCCGCCGATGGCCCGGGCCAGGGCCCTCGCCAGGACGGTCTTGCCGGCGCCGGGAACGTCCTCCAGCAGCACGTGGCCGCGGGCCAGCAGGGCGATCACCGCGTGGGACACCACCTGGGGCTTGCCCAGGAAGACGCGCCCGACCTCCGTGAAGACCGCACGAGCCAGATGGGCGGCGTCCTCGGGCTTGAACTGCACCGAATTCACGGCTTCACTCCCGCGTTCGCGGCCCGCACCAGGCCTTCGATCGCCTTGACCACCTTCGACGTGCACGCGACCTCGGGAAGGAACCCGCAGCCCTCGAAGGACTGCAGCGTCACCCGGTCGGACGCCGACGTCGCCAGGGCACCATAGGCATCGACGGCCGCCTGCGTAAGGCCTGCGGGCACCACGATCAGAAAGCGGGCACGGGATTCGGCCGGGACGAAGCGAACCTCGGGGCGGTCCAGCAGCGCGATCGCACGATCCTCCCGTGCCGCGTCCCAGGCCAGGCCCAGGGCCTCGGCCGGTTCGGCCTTGCCGGCCATCGCCGGGGCGAACAGGCGCGCCAGGTAGGCGTTCAGCGCCGCGGGTGCGAACCGGGCACGGGTTTCCAGGATCGACGCCACCAGGCCCTGGAAGGGCGGCTTCAGCGCAACGCGGAGCGCATCGTCCACCTCCTGGAGGCGACCGGGAAGCGGCGCCATCAGGGCCGCCACGCCCGCGACCGCGTCGGGCAGGGCCGCGGCCAGCGACAGGGCCCAGGTTCCGCCCAGGCCCCGGGACAACAGGACGACCCGACCGCCGCCCAGCGCCTGCCGCACGCACTCGATCTGCGCGGGCTGCACCAGGCCTGCCGCCGCAGGCGCCCCGTCGACGGGGACGGGGGACACGAACGCGACGACCGCGTCATCAGCCAGGTCCTCCAGGGACGGCCAGGCCCACGTCAGGTCCATGGCCGGTCCGCCGGGCAGGACCACGACCAGGGGCCCCTTCTTGCCGATCACCTTCGTCGAAAGCCCCTCGCAGGCGATCTCCCGCACCTTGCCGGGCGCCTTCCGCTTCGGCGCGGCCAGGTACTCCACACCACCCTTGCGGGGCTCGGCCAGGGACAGCACCCAGGCGGCCTCCAGGGCAGCCGCGGCGACTTCGGGTTCCTTGTGGCCCAGCAATTTCGCCACGATCGCGGCGTCGTCACGCCCGCCCAGGAACCCCAGGATGCGGATCGCCATGGTCGCGACGACCGGCTCTTCGTAGGTCGCCATGCGCCGCGCCAGGGGCAGGATCGTCAGGTCGTCCAGCCTCCATGCGACTTCCAGGGCCCTCCGACGCAGCGGGGCCTCCCCGTCCTCCTCCGCGATTTCGCGCAGGTGCTTCAGCAGGTTGGTCGCCTGGGACGACTCGACCGCGTCCAGACCCGCCCGGCGCATCCGCGCGTCCGGGCTGGACAGCGCCTCCCGGAAGGTCTCCTCGACCTCGACCGAGGGGTAGGCGGCCAGCAGCCCCAGCAGGACCTGGCGGTCCACCGAACCGCCCCCGGCCAGGAAGCGCTTCTGCAAGGCATCCCGGGCTTCCGGGGACCGGAACTTCTTCAGGAATTCGATGGCGAACGCCCGGATGCGGGCCGACGGGTGGTCCAGCAGCGGCAGCACGCCGGGAATCGCGACGCCTCCCAGCACATGCAGGCACGAACGGACGCCTTCGGATCGCGCATCGCCGGTCCGGATGGCGAAGATCAGGCCCTCCAGTGCGGCGGCGCCGCGCCCCTGCAGCAGGGTGCACGCCAGGTCGCGGTCGGCCGGCTGCTCCAGCGCCAGGCGCAGGGTCGGCACCGAGTCCAGGCCGGTCAGGACCACCACGCTGTTCAGCAGGTCGGCCCGGAACGACGCGTCGCCTTCGGGCCGGGACGATTCCTCGGCGTAGGCCTGGACCAGGCACTCGCCGGTTTCCGCGGGGCGCGCGGCCATCATCGTCGCAAGGGCCTCGTGGCGCAGCCGGTCGCTGCCCGACAGGATGAAGCGGCACGCGGTGCGGGCGGCCGAGGCATCCCGCCAGTTCCGCGCGATTTCCAGAACCCGCAGGGCGATCCGCTCGGCGGCCGGGTTCTTCAACGGGTCGGGCAGACTGCGCAGCAGGTTCGCCATCGCACCGGACATTGCGGCGCAACGCATCACGTCGGTCGTCTGGAACAGCATGGCCTCGGTGACGCCCGGACGCGCGATCCCGACCAGGCTCGCCGCATATGCGCACCCTTCCGGACCACGGCCATCCAGGAGCCCCAGGACGCGGCCCGCGAACTCGGCGTCGGCAGGCGCCTTCCCCAGGGCGTCGGTCAGCAACCGGGCCTGCTTCGTCAGCAGATCGGGCTGCCCTTCCAGCCAGTTGGTCGCCGCGGCAAGGTCCTCGCCCTGGGCGGTCGCCAGCAGTTTCACCGCCTGGTCGGCCGTGCGAACCTTCACCACCGGCTTCACTGCAGGCTTCGACAGCGCCGTTCCGGCCACCGCCAGGGGAAGAATCACCACCGCCGCCACGAACCAACGACCGACCGCGCGCACCATCGCCAGGCCTCCATCCGGGAGTCACGACCCGCCCCGGCGAGGGGGCCGGGCCGCCGGGGCGTAGTGTATCACGGCACCCGCGCCGGACAGCGATCCACGCCGCGGGACGCCCCTGTCATGTGCGCGGGAAAATGGGGACAGACACCAATTTCCGAAAAGCGGGGAAACACATCACTTTCCGAGCCGCACGGAAGGCAGCCGCCGCAATCGCCGCGCAGGAAGATCCGGGCAGATCGGGGACTTGGGAAATCGGTGTCTGTCCCCATTTTCGGAAGCTCATGGCACATCGGGGACTTGGGAAATCGGTGTCTGTCCCCATTTTCGGACTGTCCCGGATGGGCGACGGGGTGGTCTATGACAAGGAAAGGATTGGGGGTTTAGGGGAGAACCGGGGTGAAGGGGACGTGGGACTAGTAGCGGTCGCGACTGCCGCGCTCGCGGTTCGGGCCGTAGCCGCCGCGCTCGCCGAAGCCCCGATCACGGTCGCCGCCGCCGCCGAAGCCGCCGCGATCGCCGCCGCC